>CALMWT010000192.1 GCA_937870855.1 uncultured Taibaiella sp. | reverse complement strand
CACATAAAACCCGGCGATCTGAATGTAAACGCTATTGAAGGAAAAAAGCTCACCAATATGCGGGCAAGTGGTTCGGATGGCACAACGCACATCACGCCCAAAATTCAGATGACGCTGGAAGAGTGCATGGAATATATTCAGCAGGATGAGTGTATAGAAGTAACTCCGAAAAGCATTCGCCTTCGTAAAATAATGCTCGACGAAAACGACCGTGCGAAATACGCGAAGATGCTGAAGATGGAAGCGTAGAAAATAAAGAAACTGTCAAATAAAGAAAGCCATTGCGATTCGTTTTGCAGTGGCTTTTTTCATCCAAAACAAGATCAATTCATACCTGAAAAGATGCTCTTCAAACGTGGTGGACTACATTTTTTTTTAGCATTATTGCGCTTGACCCGAAAATAGCTATATTTATGACCCAACTACCATAAGCGATGGTGGTGTCTTAACTTTTTTAATCTTTCTCCATAAAGCAAAAGTTTTATTATGAAGAATATGTTTACCCTTAAACAATGGCTTTTTACCTGTTTCGTTGCGCTAACGTTTTTGGGCGTAAGTAAGCGAGCGGATGCGCAGTTACCTCGCAATTGGGGAGCATTGGGGTGTTTTCAGAATACACTGCCTGACCCAGCGGTACCAAACTTTACACCCGATCTTTACGGTGATGGTATTATTCCTCCATACATCGCCACAGGAAATAACGAATACTCCTATGCAATTACAGGTGCAACAATTAAGATTTGGTGGAGTCCTGGGCCTCCTGTAGGTTGTGGTAATCCAAACCCTGTTGATACCATTGATAAGATTGTTTTCTATAAAAATAGTCGTCCGATGTCAAACTGCATGATTGTACGATATGATTACGTCAATCAGAAATACGACACCATTGGCTATTATAATAATTTTACCAACGTAGTTGCAGATTCTATTGATGTCCATATTCCAATCAATGACATCCCAATTCCTTTTCCCCCAACCCTATTAGCTGTTGATACTATATATTTAGTTAACCTACAAACACCAGCAGGTCTTGGTAATCCTGATTTTCGAGAAATTCAATTGTGGGGGAGAAATGTATGTGCCGGCGCTCCAGTAACGGATATTGTTGGAAGCATTGATAACGAACCAATGGCATTTGGGCCGGGATATGGTCCGAATACCATTACTCTTTGTCCAGGTTCAACAGCACACATGGGGGCTACCTCTGCTTTTTCAGAAAAGCACCATGCTTATCGTTGGCAAATTAATACAGGGAGTGGATGGACGGATATTCCAGGTGCTACAAATCCCGGATATGCTTACAATGGGGCAATAAATGCAGACTTCAGGGTTATGGATTCCTGTATTAACAGTGCTCTTTCTACTCCAAGTCAAAATACTATTTCCGTAGTGGTGAGCACAAACTATCGTGCATTTGCGGCTACGGGTTATTATATGGGATTTGATGATCCATGGCTAACAAGTCCTTGTTTACAAGCGCCTTTTGCTAACGACTTGCCCAACGATTTGGCAGGACCTAGTAACTGGTCAAATAGTCCGCCCAAAGGACCAACAAGTTGGAGGATTGACACCACAAACACAAGTTTAACGGGACCTACATTTGTTACAACATCTCCCAATTCCGGTTGGACGGGTTTGAATACAGGACAGTATTCCCCTAACGCTCCACGGTATCCTTATTTAGCAGCGCCCGGTTCTTTAAGGCGCTATGCCAGGGCACATTCCAGTGTTACGTCCTTCTTCCCCGGGCAAACTGCAAATCTGGATATGTACCTGAATCTGTCAACAGTTGCAGGTGACAAAGCTTTATATTTTTATCAGGTAAATCAGGGTGCTACAAACTGGGACACACTCAAAGTTCAAATGAGTACGAACGGAGGAGTGAACTGGACACATCTTGCAACTTTTGATACTGCACAGCAGATGAAAAGACGCTGGATTCCTCTTAACGGCGCAAATTCACCACAAACTATTATTCGTTTTCAGGTAAGTAAACAAAATACCGATGCCTCAGATATTGGCATAGATAGCGTATTTGTTGCAGCTCCGTGTTCTGGTACACCAGTAGCGGGAAGGATCAAGCCATCGGTTCCATTCGCCTCTGCTAAGACTGTTAATCTTTGTCCCGGTATGGAGTTGGAACTATATTCTTTGGGTACTACTATAGCAGGAGGTTTGGTTTATGAATGGCAACAATCCTTTAATATGGGAAATACATTTACTCCGGTAAATGGAGGGAAAGGTTCCAATAGTTTAATATTCTACACACCGCCGGCTTATGATACTGTATTCTACAGGCTTGCTTTGAAATGTGGACCGACTGGTACTGTTGTGTATTCCGACACGCTAAGAGTATTTCTAACTAGTCCACAACCTACATACGCCTCCATTCCATACAGGCAAAGTTTTGAAACCTGGGTGAATCGCTGCAACACTGGTGATATTCCAGCCTCCGCTAACGGCGCTATTAACTGGACCCAATCTGGCATTTCTGCAATTACAGGTGCTGCAACCGCTGCTACCTCAAACGTGCCATACGTAGGAAATGCTTCGTGGAGAAGACATACTCCCGATCCTGCTACAACGATTTGGAGCCTCTTCAATACGATTGGCTGGACTAATGCAGGTTATCCTGCTACGCCTCCTGGTGGTGGTCAATATGCAGCAAGATTCCATTCAAATGGTTCTTTTACTAATCGTCGTGGAGCAATGGATTTGTTGTTTAATGGTAGTCAGGTAACTGGTGATAAGGAGCTTAGGTTTTATTATATCAATACAACTGGAAACGATTCGCTACAGGTGTATTATTCCGCTGATTCAGGAAGAAATTTTAACAGGCTTGAATCGTATAAGACAACGCCACAATGGACGCAATATACTTTGCAGATACCTTGCTCTTCCCCAAAATGCGTTATTCGCTTTGAAGGGTCGGGTGAATTAAGCAATCAAACGGACATCGGCCTGGATAGCGTTACTATTGCTCCACCGTGTGTAGGTAGCCCATCAGCAGGTATTTTAAAATCATCAGATACACTACCTTGTCCCAATGAAACATTTACACTTAGTCTGCAAGGTTTTTCAGTTACGGGTGGCTTGAGCTTTACCTGGACAAAAAGACCGGCAAGCAGTCCTTTCTGGGTGTCTGCACAAGCCGATGTTACCAAGACATTCTTTACAACAAGCATCACAGTGCCTACATGGTTTAAAGTGGTGGTACAATGTAAATACTCAGGGCAAATGGATTCTACAGAAATACTGATGAATGTGGCTCCGTTTTATTATTGTTATTGCGCCAGCGCTGCCACCAACCCAACAGGTGTGGACATTGGTAACGTCAATATTAAACGTCTGCCTGCAGGTACTAACTTGTTGAATAATGGCGTTGGTATTCCGCAGAATAATAATCCTCTGGCAAATGGTTCTTACGCAGACTACAGAATTGGTAATCCTGCAGGATGGTTGCCACTTAATCCACCGTCCACTTCTACCTATCCTACGCCAATGTATCATGATACCAGCTATCAGTTACTGGTCTCTCAGATCAACAGTTCTAATTTCTCAGCGGCTACCATTACTGTATGGATAGATACGGATAGAAATGGATTGTTTGATACTGATGAAATATTCCTAAAAAGTACAACATCCCTTACATCAGTTCCTCCACAAAGAGCAGATGCAATGATCACTTTACCCGCTTCTACGCCTATTGGTTATACAGGTATGCGCGTAATGATAGAGCAAGGCTCCAATATTAATTCAGTGCCATGTGGTAGTATAGGAAATGGCGAGGTTGAAGATTACCTGATTGAAGTAAGAGATCATCCATGCACAGGGCCAGCAAGTGCAGGCATTGTAGAAACGCTCGATACGGCGGTCTGCGTGAACTATGCCATAACCCTTGTGGACACCACCCATGCTACCAAACAATACGGACTCAGATGGGTATGGCAATATTCTCCCGACAGCAATGCCTGGGCAGATATACCGCAATCGCAGGGGAGAGATACTGTAAATCCGGTGGTAACAGGGCAAACCTGGTATCGGGTGAGAATGGTGTGTCTTATGACTTTCGATACTACTTACTCCAACGTGGTGAAAATAAGAATCAACCCTCCTTATGCGTGTTACTGTTTTAGTTTGGCAAACGGTGGCAGCAAGGATACGAGTGATATTGGCGGTATGGCGCTTACAGGATCGTCGGGCAAAGGCTTCTTTGTGCCGTCAGTGGGGCCACACGTGCTGAACCCATGGGCAGTAAAAGAAAGAACCGACTATACCAAAGATTCCATGCTCCATCTCTTCCTCGATAGTAGTTATCAGTTGCTGGTGTACCATACGATGAGTTCGGCTACACACGCAGATGCGAAGATTACTTTGTTCATGGACATCAATGCAGATGGTATGTACAACATCACCAATAATCCGTTTACCAACGAACGAATATGGACAGGCTTTACCACTTCCACCTATTTTACGGTAGTAGATAGTATTGTCATTCCTACTTATGGTATTCCGGGTATTCCTACGGGTATGCGTTTGATACTGAATAACAATACAGCCCCGAATAAGCCTTCTGATAGTGCTTGCGGACCTTATACATCTGGCGAAACGGAAGACTATGTGATAATGCTTCATAATCCTGCAAACCCCTGGTGGCCAACTACAGTGAATAATGTAAGCAACATCACCAACCTATACATTTATCCGAACCCAACTAATGGTAAGTTCTACGTGAAATTTGACGCTACCAAGCATGTGGACGAAGCGACTATTATTGTAACCAACGTTACCGGTCAGCAAATGGTACGCAAGTATTTTGCTAATCCTGGTAAGAAGCTAATGGAAGAAATTGATCTTTCTAACCTGGCGCGTGGAGTTTATATGGTAGAAGTAAAAGCTGACAGTGAAAAAATGGTGCGGAAACTTATAGTAAGATAAATAGTGAGTTTTAACGAAGGAAAAAGGGCTGAGAGATCAGTCCTTTTTTAGTTTGAATGTGTTGGCGTATGTCTGAATTGGGATTTGTAGGATTAAGGGATTGCCAAGATGATTTTCTGTGCTCTGTGCCTCTTTTTCTTTGCGTGCCCTGTGTGAAATAAATTGTCTGAACTAGAATTTATAGAATTAAGGAATTACCGGGATTTGCTTTGTGTCTCTTTTCCCCTGTGCCCCCTGTGTGAAACAAACCACACTCTGCGGGAAAGAAGCTCTTAGATAATTTATGAATTCCTTCATAGAAATCAAGTGTTTCTTTATGAAATTTACACCCATCTGCTGTTGAAAACTTGGTATAACCCATGGATTGCTTTATGGGCGCGGTTTCAGCTTTTTATCCACAAAGCATTGGATAAATAAAAAGCCAACCGACACAGGGGTTTGATATTTTCGTATTCACTCGAAAACAACATCAATTAACTCCAAAATATTCAGCCCATGAGTACGAAAACTAAAAATAAAACCACGGGACTTTCTTTTAATCGTCATTACACCAAAGAAGGAACTACACCGTTTGAAATGTTCGAGTACGATTACCGCACATCGGTGATCCGCAACCCGAATGGTGAAAAGGTATTTGAAATGACGAATGTGGAAGTGCCGAAACATTGGTCGCAAATCGCTACCGATATTCTCGCACAAAAGTATTTCCGCAAAGCAGGCGTACCGCAGCCGGACGGTTCACTTGGTCGCGAAACTTCCATCAAACAAGTAGCACATCGTCTTGCAAATTGCTGGAAAAGCTGGGGGGAACAGTATGGTTATTTTGCAACCACTAAAGACGCACAGGTATTTTACGAAGAACTTGTTTACAGTATTTTGCATCAAAGCTGCGCACCCAACTCTCCGCAGTGGTTTAATACAGGTTTGTTCAGCAGCTACGGAATTGACGGAACTGCACAAGGTCACTATTATGTAAATCCTGAAACAGGAAATCTGGAGCGCTCGAAAAATGCTTATGAAAGACCACAGCCCCACGCATGTTTTATTCTAAGCGTTGATGATGACTTGGTGAATGAAGGCGGCATCATGGATTTGTGGGTGCGTGAAGCGCGTATCTTCAAATATGGTTCTGGTGTAGGAACAAACTACTCTAATATTCGTGCAGAAGGCGAAAAGCTGAGTGGTGGTGGCACATCCAGCGGGTTGATGAGCTTTTTGAAAATTGGCGATCGTGCAGCAGGGGCTATTAAAAGCGGAGGCACTACACGTCGCGCTGCGAAAATGGTTTGTCTTGATTTAGATCATCCTGAAGTAATTGATTTTATAGATTGGAAAGTAGAAGAGGAAAAGAAGGTCGCAGCGCTTATTGCCGCAGGTTATGCTTCAGACTATGAAGGTGAAGCGTATAAAACTGTGAGTGGTCAGAATTCTAACAATTCCATCCGCATTCCTAATGAATTTTTCCGCCGTCTTGCCAACAATGAAGATTGGGAAATGACTGCACGTAGCACAGGCAACGTAATGCGGAAAATGCCTGCAAGAGAAATTTGGGAGAAAGTTTCCTACGCAGCATGGCGCTGTGCTGACCCAGGTACACAATATGATACTACGATAAACGAATGGCACACTTGCCCTGAGGGTGGCAGCATTCGTGCGTCTAATCCCTGTAGTGAGTACATGTTCCTTGACAACACAGCCTGTAATCTTGCATCGCTAAATCTTCGTCGTTTTTTCAATGAAGAAGATAACAGTTTTGACGTTGCAGGTTTTGAATACATGACCCGCTTGTGGACGGTGGTACTTGAAGTTTCAGTGCTAATGGCACAGTTCCCATCACCTGAAGTAGCGCAACTCAGTTATGACTATCGCACACTTGGTTTGGGTTATGCCAACCTGGGTTCTATGCTGATGGTGAGCGGTATTCCCTACGACAGCGAAGAAGCCCGTGCTATTGCCGGAGCAATTACCGCTATCATGAACGGTGTGGCTTATAAAACTTCTGCTGAAATGGCGAAAGCATTAGGCGCTTTCCCTCGTTACGAAGAAAACAAAAAGCACATGTTGCGTGTAATGCGCAACCATCGTGCTGCTGCTTACGATGCTACCGATGCTTATGAAGGACTTGAGATAAAACCAATAGGCATTAACGCTAAATATTGTCCTGACTATCTTTTGAAAGCGGCAACTGTAGCCTGGGACGATGCCGTGCAAATGGGGGAACAATATGGTTATCGAAATGCACAGGCTACCGTAATTGCACCTACAGGAACAATTGGATTGGTGATGGACTGCGATACGACTGGCATTGAGCCTGATTTTGCACTTGTAAAATTTAAGAAGCTATCGGGTGGCGGTTATTTTAAGATTATCAACCAGTCTATTCCTGCCGCGTTGAAAAATCTGAAATATTCTGAGCAGGAAATTGATGCGATTGTAAAACATGCCAAAGGGCATGGAACCTTTGCGGGCGCACCTTTCATCAATCATCAAAGCCTGAGTGAAAAGGGATTTATTGGTGAAGAATTGAAAAAGTTGGATAACGCTGTTGAAAGCGCATTTGAAATAGGTTTTGTATTCAACGCTTACAATCTGGGCGAAGAATGTTTGCAACGTCTTGGTTTTACCGCCGAACAGTATTATGCACCGGACTTCAATTTGCTAGAAGAACTTGGCTTTAGCGATGATGAAATTGATGCAGCAAACGACTATGTATGCGGTACGATGACGGTAGAAGGTGCTCCTTACCTGAAGGATGAACATCTGCCTGTATTCGATTGTGCCAATAAATGTGGCAAGAAAGGACAGCGTTTCATTCATCCTCACGGACATATCCGTATGATGGGCGCTACACAACCTTTCATTAGTGGTGCTATTTCAAAGACCATTAACCTTCCGCACGAAGCCACAGTTGATGAGATAAAAGATTGCTATCATCTTAGCTGGCAGCTTGGTATTAAAGCATGTGCGCTTTACCGCGATGGATCTAAACTTTCGCAACCATTGAGCAACAAGAGCGATAAGAAAAGGAAAGCAATTGGTAGTTCGCAGTCGGCAGAAAAAGAAGAAAATGTAAATGCTGTAAACATCAACACACCGCAGATTGTTGACATGAGCCAGTTGACGATTGATGAACTGCTGGATGAAGTAAATAAGCGTGTGCAGGCAAGCCCGGATACACAATTGAAACGTGAACTAAGCCGTATTGTAGAACGCAAGCAACTTCCCGCAAAACGCCGTGGTTATACCTTCAAAGCAAAAGTGGGCGGACAACCATTGTTCGTTCGAACCGGAGAATACAGCGATGGTACACTCGGTGAGATATTCCTCGACATGGCAAAGGAAGGCGCAACAATGCGAAGCCTTATGAACAGTTTTGCCATTGCTATTTCGGTGGGTTTGCAATACGGTGTTCCGCTCGAAGAGTATGTTGACAAGTTTACCTTCACCCGTTTTGAACCGGCAGGAATTGTAGATCATCCCAATATCAAATCAGCAACTTCGGTACTCGATTTTATCTTCCGCCTGTTGGCTTATGAATATTTAGACCGCACTGATTTAGTCCATGTACCCGATGCAGATAAAATGAAGCCAAGCGATGAACTTGCGCATCATGAGCTATCGCAGGTAAGAGTTACAGCGCCTGTGCAAAAACAGAAAACACCTGTGGCTCCAAAACCTGTGAGTGCAGCAATTCCGAACACTGCGGATGTAAAGAAAATGATGGGAACAAGCGCAGATGCCCCGGTTTGTCGCAACTGTGGGAATATTACTTTGAGAAATGGAACCTGCTATATGTGTCCCAACTGTGGCACCACTACAGGTTGCAGTTAGGAAACGTTCAGTCCCCTATAGATTTACAACTAAGGCTGCCTCGAAAAAGGCAGCTTTCTTTTATAGCTTTTCCAAAGTTTCAAACTTTGGAAAAGCTGTGTTTAAAGTTTTTATGTTTGTAACAAACGGATTTTTTTATGGGGTTTATTGTCATTGGTATTTTGTTTTTGCTTGCCGGAATTATTGCTCCTAAAACACACGGAAAGCTTGCGCCATTTGCCAAAATGCTGCGTGCTGCTTCTTTGATACTCATCATTATTGGTATCGTTACTGCTTGTATTGTGCAGATAGATGCAGGTTATATTGGCGTGCAAAAATTGTTTGGGAAAGTGCAGCAAAAAGTATTGCATAGTGGTTTGCATTTCATAAATCCATTGGTAGATGTGATAGAAGTTGACACGAGAACACAGAACTATACAATGAGTGGACTTCATGACGAGGGTAACGCACAAAGTGATGATGCGATACGTGTTTTGACGGCCGATGGATTGGAAGTAACCATTGATCTCACGGTTTTGTACCGCGTAATTCCAACGGATGCGCCGAGGATGATAAGGGAAATTGGGATGGACTACAGGGATAAAATTGTACGTCCTATTTCACGTACCCACATCAGAGACAACGCCGTTTATTATGATGCGGTTGCTTTGTATTCTACCCGCAGAGACGAATTTCAAACCCGGATATTTACCAGCATAGAAAATGAATTTAAAAAGCGTGGGTTGTTTCTTGAAAATCTTTTGGTGCGAAATATCACATTGCCTACTTCGGTAAAAAATGCCATTGAAGCAAAGATCAACGCAGAGCAGGAAAGCCAGAAAATGCAATTTGTTTTAGCGAAAGAAAGACAAGAAGCAGATCGCAAAAGAGTAGAGGCGCAAGGGATTTCCGATTATCAACGAATCATAAATGAAAGCCTTACGGAAAGACAATTGCAGTACGAACAGATCAAAGCCATGAAAGAACTGGCGGCATCTCAAAACGCCAAGATCATTATGATGGGCAAGGGCAATACGCCTGTAATACTTGATGGGAAATGAGACAATTAAAATAAAAATACTGAAGAATCATCTCTGGATTATCTTCACGGAGTGAAAATTATATTAAAATGAAAAAAGGTCTTTTCCTCTCATTACTAATCCTATTGTTTTCTTACTACACGAAGGCTCAACCTGTTGGATTAATTCAAAATTCGCCACAATCATATAACGGATACACGGCATTTTCCGGCTACAACGGAGATACTGTTTATCTAATAGACAATTGCGGAAAGCTTGTTCACAAATGGGCTTGCAGTGAGCGTTCTTTGCGAAATCCGGTATATGTATTGCCTAATGGCGATGTACTGTATGGAGGAAAGGTTTCTACTCATTTTGGGTCGGGTGCAGGATTGCTGGAGCGGGTAGATTGGAATGGAAACATTCAATGGAGTTACACCATTGCTGACAGCATAGAGGCTGCCCACCATGGGTTTGTGCCCATGCCCAACGGAAACGTGCTCGCAGTTGTTTGGGAGAAAAAGTCAGTAGCCGAACAGATATTGGCAGGTAGAGATCCCGCAACCATCACTGGTGAGCTTTGGTCAGAGAAAATCGTTGAAATTACAGCGGGGTCGTCCCCAAAAATTGCTTGGGAATGGCGACTTTGGGATCACCTCATCCAAGAGTTCGATCCCACTAAGAATAATTACGGTAGTGTAAAAGACCATCCAGAATTAGTTGATGTCAATCTGCTGCCCGGACTTGCTGGTTCGTGGGCACATGTTAACAGTATTGATTATAATCCTGCGCTTGACCAAATAGTTATTTGTAGTCGAAATTTCTGCGAGTTATTCATCATTGATCATTCAACCACTTCTTCGGAAGCCGCAAGTCATACAGGAGGCGTTCAAAATAAAGGAGGTGATTTTCTTTATCGTTGGGGAAATCCGATGAACTATAAACGTGGCGTAGCAGCAGATCAGCACTTGTTCCGCCCACACGATGGACATTGGACTTCTCCGGGAGCGCCAAATGATTCAGGTAAACTTATAGTATTTAATAACGGCGATTCGCGCCCGGGTATGAAATACTCAACTGTGGAGATAATTGCACCGCCACTCAAGGCCGACCAAAGTTATCATCTTGGTTTGGGCAATGTATATCTGCCTAGTAAAGCAGCATGGATATACCCTAAAACTCCGGATTCTACTTTCTTCTCAGTTACTCAGGGAAGCGCTCAGTTGCTGCCTAATGGTAACGTATTGATTGCGGAATCCAACACCGGGGAATTTAAGGAAGTAGATTCAGTGGGCACACTTGTATGGTACTATGTATGCCCTATAAATCCTTCAGGAATTATTCCTCAGGGAGATCCTCTTGGCGATAACTCAGTGTTTATGATCCGTCGCTACCCAGTGAATTATAGTGCCTTTGCCGGCAGAACACTATCTCCCGGAGCGCCCATAGAAATCAAACCCACTCCATACAATTGTTCGCTTTTTGTTAGTGTCGGAGAAACTGAACCAACCCCTTTTTCTTTTGTAACATTTCCTAACCCTACTTCTGATAAAATTCATGTTCAATATAAATCCGGGCAACCTGAAAGCCTGACTTTGCGCATGATAGATTTATCCGGACGAATTGTGTTTCAGCAAACATTACCTTCAATGGGTGGAGAGGTTTCTATTCCCGTAACAAAGATGACTCATGGAATCTATGTTTTGGAAGCGGTTGGTAAAACACAAAAAATTCAGCGGAAAGTCCTTGTTCAATAGAGCATAGCATAATTCCTACGCATCACTATGTAGTCCTTTACGCTGTATGGTGTAGGTTTGTTCTTTCGAAACTATTATGGTGATGAAAAGGATTTGTCTTGTTTTGGCTATCGCCTTTTTGGGTGTTGCATGTAATGAGCGGACTACACGGAACACTGATGCTTTAACCATAGAAAAGAATAACCGTGTTGACGGTATCTTCTACAAACGATTGGGAGGAACTATAGCCAGCCAGCCTGTAGTGCTGCATTTGCATAAAACAGATCGCGGCTACAATGCTGTCTATTACTACAAAAATGTAGGCCAGTGGCTGGCATTAAGTGTTGATAGTGTTTTGGCAGACAGCATATATTTTTCGGAGTACCAACACAGCGACAACTGGACAGCGAGCGGAGCAAATAATGCACAATGGCAATGCTATTTTGCTCAAGACACGCTCCAATGTTTTTGGATAAGTCCGGACAGGAAGAAATCTTTTGCCTTTACACTTTTAGAAAATTATCCTGAAGGAAGTTTAAAATTATCAACTGAATCCTATGCAGACTCAGTAATTGCTTTTGCCAATAACAAAGAATCTCCCATGGCGAAAACTGAAGTAACATTTGTAACCGCATCAGGAAATGATTGGCTGAACACTAATCTTAAAAAGATACTTGGCTTCGATACAACAAAAAACTTTGCCGAGGGCTTTGCCGCTAACAACAAAAAATATTTTGAGGAGTACAAAGAAAATTTGCCGCAGGCAGATGATACTACCATTCCGCTCGCAGTTTACGACTATGCACGGTTGCAGGATGTATTTGTGCGGTATAATGAGAATGGTTTTGCCGTTTTGGAACATGCTTATTATGAATTTTCTGGCGGTGCGCATGGTAATTATTTCAGCAGTTTTCATTGCTTCGATATTGGTAACAAAAAGCAATTAGCGCTGGCGGATATTGTGACAGCTGATTCTGCAACTATGCAGCCAATTGTTGAACAGTATTTTCGCAAGCAATACCGTATGAATGCTTCGTTGAAGCAGATTCTTTTTGAAGATCATCTTGCGCTCACCAACAATTTTTATCTCACAGATAAGGGCATCGGATTTTTATACAATCCTTATGAAGTAGCAGCGTATGCGGTAGGTCAGATCAATGTGTTTGTGCCATATGGCGAACTGAAGAAATACCTTACACCCTACATCAGGGAAAGGCTAGAAATAGAATGATGGCTTAGCCTTTGTATCGAAGCATAAAACATGCGCATGAAGAAAATTATTTTGTTGCTTTTATTTCCTTTCATTGCATTTTCGCAGCAAAGCAAGTATCCGCAAGATTACTTTCGCAATCCGCTGAACATTCCCATTTTGCTTGCAGGAAATTTTGGCGAATGCAGGCCCAATCATTTTCATAGCGGCATTGACATCAAAACTTTAGGCAAAGAAAACCTTCCTGTTTTTGCTGCGGCAGATGGTTATATCTCCCGCATAAAAATGGATAAAGGCGGGTTTGGTCATGCACTTTATATTACTCATCCAAATGGTTTTACAACATTGTACGCACATCTGAACAACTTCATGCCTTCGGTTCAGAAGTACACCAAGAAAATGCAGTACGAAAAGGAAAGCTGGAGCGTTGATCTCTCACTTCTGCCCGATCAATTTCCTGTAAAGAAAGGACAGCAGATTGCATGGAGTGGAAACACTGGCGGCTCTGCCGGACCGCATTTGCACTTCGAAATAAGAGATACAAAAACGGAGCATCCACTCAATCCTATGCTGTTTGGTTTTCCGATTGTTGATACACGTTCACCCGTTCCTACACAGCTTTCTTTTTATGACATGAACCAAAGTATTTATAACCAAAATGCACAGTTTACAAGTTTAAAAAAGCAAGGCAATGTTTACACAACTGTAAAGGATACGGTGGAAGTGAATACAGACAGACTGGGTATTGGTATCAATGTGAATGATTTTATGAATGGCAGTGCGAATACGCTGAATTTTTATACTGCTTCGTGGTATATGGACAATGTTTTGCAAGGGAGCATTTTGCTCGACGATATCGGCTATGATGTTACTCGTTATCTGCACGCTTATGTAGATTATAAAACGAGAAAACAAAAAAGCGCATGGTTTCAGTTGCTGTTTCAATTGCCGGGAAATTTTCTCAGTCATATTTACCCCTCACTCAATATGCAAAAAGGAAACTTAGTATTGAATGATAATGCAGCGCATCGTGTAAGAGTGGAATTAAAAGATGCGGCCGGCAATCAAACCAACATTTCCTTTTTTGTAAAGACCGGAGCCACCACGCGAGGGGCTGAATGTACCAACAGATTTGAGGTAAATAGCCCCAACAATTTTGAACATCCAAACATCAGATTTGCACTCGGCGACAAAGCGCTGTATCAGGATGTGTGTTTTGAATTTAGCAGTAAGAGCGACGAGAAAAATTTTTCCGACCGCTATCAGGTTCACTATTCTTATGTTCCGGTACATACTTACTTCGATCTTCAAATAAAGCCAAACAAACCTGTTCCATTCAATTTGCGCGACAAGATGGTGATGATGTACAGCGATGGAAAAAGTGAGGATGGAAGAGCCGCAATATTTGAGAACGGCTGGTACAAATCGTCGGTGCGCAATTTTGGTAACTATTGGTTGACTACCGACACCACTGCCCCTGTAATTACGTCGCTCCAAGTTCAAAATGCAAATCTTGCCACTGCCAAACAGCTACGTTTCAGAGTAAAGGAAAACATTACTTCCGTGAAAAATTTTCGTGCAACGCTTAACGGAAAATGGATTTGCTTCGAGCCGCGTGGTGATATTTTCTTCTACAATTTTGATGAGCATTGCCCGAAGGGAAAACATAAACTAACGATCACTGTGAGCGATGAGAACAATAATAGTAAGACTCTTGTATTTAATTTCACGCGGTAGTAAAAGCAAGTTTGAAATGAAACTGAAACGCGGAATGAAAGCCCCGGATTTTTCGGTGAATGATCAGGATGGAAATATGGTATCGCTGAAGGATTTTAAAGGAAAAAAATTAGCGCTTTACTTTTATCCGAAAGACAATACCCCAACTTGCACAGAACAAGCTTGCAATCTTCGGGATAATATTAGTTTGTTGAAGAAGAAGGGCATTGTGGTGCTGGGCGTAAGTGTAGATTGTGAACGGAAGCATAAGAATTTTGAAAAGAAGTTTTCATTGCCTTTTCCTTTATTGGCAGACACGGAACATCAATTGGTAAATGCTTATGGCGTTTGGGGTGAAAAAATGTTGTTTGGCAGAAAATACATGGGTATTCATCGCGTTACTTTTCTGATCAATGAGCAAGGGAAGGTTGACCACGTCATTGATAAAGTGAATGCACAAGACCACGCAGGGCAGATAATTGAGACGTGGAGTGTGTGAACGTCTGAACCTGGATTTGCAGGATGGAAAGATTAGCAGGAATTAAATTATTGAGACACAGAAACTTTGTGTCTTTGTTTCTTTGTGTGAAACTGTCTGAACCGGAATTTATAGAATTAAAGGATTAGCAGGAATTGCTTGTGCCTCTTTTTCTCTGCGTCCTCTGTGTGAAACTGTCTGAACCGGGATTTGTAGGATTAAAGGATTATCAGGAATAAATCAGGGAGGCACGGAGTTTACACGGAGGCTTTGTGTCTTTGTTTTATTTGCTGCTTTGTGTGAAACTCTCCGCTAATCTGAAATCATTTTATCTTCGCCGCAAGCCTTCATTTTTCATGCGAAAGATCATCAGCCTGATCCGCACTTATTTCAAAGAGCATTTCAGTTTAAGATATTTTATTCCGGTTTTTCTTTTTACTGCGCTGCTTATTTTCATCAACTACACATACAACTTTGAGCAACGATACATAACCTATGAACGGAATGATGCAAAGAGGTTGTTGTTATACTTTGCTATGTACTTTGTTTCTTTTGGTGGAGCATATTTTTTATACATGTTCAGCAAGAAAGACCGGCAGATACTCTTGTCATGGAAGCTATGGCTGATGATTGTTTTCACAGTCTTTATTTTTTCTTTTCGTTGGTGGTTTTATCATTACAACAGTCTGGTGTACGAGTATGTACCGTTGCGATACCAAAGTATTGTTATCAAATACATCATCAATCTTTCAGGTTTTATCTGGTTGTTTATTCCTTGTGCTGTTTACTGGTTTTTGGTGGACAGAAAGAACCAACCACTATATGGATTTCATGCAAAGGGAGTTGCGCTCAAGCCCTATTTTGTTTTGCTGCTAATGATGGTTCCCTTAGTAGTGGGTGCAGCTACCCAAGAAGATTTTTTAGACACTTATCCCCGATTGATGCACACGGGCTTGCCTCGAACCGGATGGGAAAACAATGCTTTAAATTTTCTTTACGAAATCTGTTACTCTATTGACTTTATCAATACGGAGTTTTTTTTCCGGGGCTTTATGATTTTGGCGTTTGCGCGATTTGCAGGCCCGAAAGTGATATTGCCGATGTGTGTTTTTTATGTAGCAATCCATTTTGAGAAACCACTGGGCGAAACGATCAGTTCATTTTTTGGAGGGTGGATTGTAGGCATACTTGCCTATGAAACTAAAAGCATTTTTGGTGGAGTAATTGTGCATTTGGGAATAGCGCTGCTGATGGAGGTGGTAGCGCTTGCTGCGCACATCCTGAATAGTAATTCTGTTTTTTAAAATCAGAAATTGAACCGCACACTTCCGAAAATTCCAAAATAGCGATCGTTACTTTCTTCAGGCAAAAGCTCAGGAGATACGCGCCACACAAAGTCAATTCGGAATAATTGCAGAATATTGGAAACGCCCGTTCCAACTTCTATATAAGGCTTGTCTTCGAGTGTGCGAAATGGATAACCCTTCGTCAGGTTAAGTTTTTTATTGTCTTCATTCAGGCTGCCGTATAAAACTTTTGCTGTCCAAAATTGACGCATCTTCAGTTTTTTCAAATAAGGAACGTAGTTAAAAACACCACCACCAATATTGTGTTCCAAATTTAATCCCGCGTATTTATCACTGATAAATTCAAAGCGATTCATCATGTTGAATGCATACTTGTTGTAGTAATGAAATTCATTTCCGGGATGCACTTCAAGCAGCGGATAAGGAAGCGTGCCGTAATACTTACCACCAAAAATGTTGTAATAAAGTTCGCCCAGCGGTGCAATTTTTAAATAATCGGAAACGCTCAGAGAAATTTTCCGATACCAATATCCGCCTCCCAAAAAGTTTTTTATTCCCATTCCATATCTTGCCTCCACTACAGGGTATTTACTACCGAGGCTCGCTCGCAAATAGTTTCCTTCAAGAAATCTTTCTTTGTACGCGAAGCGAAAACGAACAGCTACTTCGCTATTGGTAACATTGTCTGCAATACCACCTTGCTCATCTTTAAAAATATTTACGTCGGGCAGTGGCGCATAAGGATTGAAATTTCTTCGCAGGAACATAAACATGTGACTAAAGCCGCTGAAATATTCTTTGTACCATTCGAGTCTTGATTCTTCCACCATTGCAAGCTTCCAGGGAATGCCACTTTTTCGAAACAAGTTTGAAAAAATATTGTCGTTGCTTACAGCATCGTAATAACTCGTGCTTCGGTCTATATCGCGCGTGTAAGAACCGTAGAGATACATACGTGGTTTACGATCCAGAAGCCATAGCCCTGCAATTCTATACTTCAATTCCTGATCTTTAGTTCCGTAAGCAACATAGCCATTCAGGTACGCGTTTTTAAAAAGTTTGGGTGTTGTACCCAGGGAAAAACGAAACCGTGAACCTTCTATTGGGTTACTGCTATACACATTCCAGTAAGGTCCGAGTTCTATAGGTCCAAATTCTTTTACACCACTTGCTAGGAATTTGATCATGTTCTTATACCGAACGAACAGCGGTAAACTTTCCAGCGTATCAATCATGTGATAGATAGCTCGTTCGTTTTTATTGAGCGTGTCGTGGCGCGCCATTGTCCAAAAGGCTTCGCTTGCTTGTCTTGCTGTGTCGGAAACGATCACGTCTTCTTTGTATTCCCTGTTGTTTACTACATCGCTGATAGAGGATTGATTGATGACAATATCTTTGTAAGAAGTAGTTTTTCTACCAATAAAGCCAGGAAGTTTAGCCCCATACGGAGCCGCAAAATCAACAATGAATTTGTCTTTGATGCAAAACCAAAGTGAATCGGAAACCGGCGCAAATTCCTGATACAAACTCACCCGACTTACCCAATTTATATTTGCATCTTTCGGCACTTCCATGCTCATGCGCTGTAGTTCGTAGGTACTATCCACCACCCAAAAATCTCCGTAAAAACAGTTTTCTCCATTGCGCTTCGGTATAAATTGAACAAGAATAATATTGCGACCGTAGGCTTGCTGGGTATCCTTGATTTTGTATTTGTAATAAAACAAACCCTGATTAGAAATTGGGCTGACGAATTGTTTGTCGAACACAGGAATGAAGTTGTCGTAGGCATTGATGTTTTGATACATGCTGCCCATGAACTTCGTGACACTTTCGTTTTTGAATCCTTTTATTTGACTCGCACGAATAAACTCTTTCTGCTTTTTGGGATTGCGTTGAAAATAGAAGTCGGATAAAGTTTCTGTAAGATAAAATGGGAGAAAGGGTGTTTGTTCAGAAGTGGTATCGAGGTTGTCGTAAATGAATCCAAATTTTTTCATGTAGGGAACGGGCAGCTTTTCAAATTGCTCGCGCGATAACCGTTGCAGATCCACTTCCAATTTGTTGTAAACTTCGTACTTGTAGTTCTCTGTCCGATCGGGATTATTCCTGGGTTTATGTTCTATAATTTGACGCAGCAAAACCACAGCAGGATCTTCTCCGGGGCGCACCACAAATTCTTCAAGCGTATGATCGGCTCTTTCCAGTTCTATGAAAAATGTGTACTGGTTTTTGTTTTGATCAAGTCGCCGGTTTTGTGTATGATATCCCATTGCTTGTATGCGCAGCGTATCGTTGGGAAGTGAGGGTAATTGCAATAGAAAATTACCATCGAGATCAGCAGCCGTGCCAAGTGAAGTGCCTGGAATAAAAATCGTAGCAAACGGAACACCCTCGCTCGTATTCTTGTCTTTTACAACCCCGGAAATTTCGTAACCGGTTTGCTTTGGTATTGAAATAGTTGCTTCAATTACAGAAGTATCTTCCAGAATCGAATCTTGTGAAACCAAACTATCTATTGCTACAGAATCTGCTCTGTGCAAACTGTCAGGTAAGTTCGCAAGTGTATCCACTGTCTGAGCATTTGCTTTGAAGAAAGAACAAACGATCAGAATAAGAATCAAATAAATGCTTCTCAAGTTCATACTAGCAGGCTGTGCAACGTCGAAAAACGATTATGTGGTTTCAAGTTTTTCAGGGCAAAGATATTCTGCACAATTCATTCCAATTTAATTTTTACCATGCTGCTTACCTGATACAGACAACACCAAACCGCCTATATTTACACCTATATGGACTTGCAAAAATTCAGACGCACAGCCGCTCGCAGAAAAGGAAAACTCACCGCTTTTCTTAAAAAGTTAGATGACATAGTTCCTGAAGATATGCCTAAGCTGGTGAAGGAAACCGACATGAGTGTGTGGCAGGATGTGCACTGCATGGAATGTGCGAATTGCTGCAAGACTATGACTCCTACATTCCGGCGGGCTGATATAGTTCGTATTGCCGCGCACCTGAACATGACACCAAAAGCCTTTGCAGAAAAATGGCTTTACAAAGAAGAAGACAGTGGCGACTGGGTAAATAAAATTCAGCCTTGTCAGTTTTTGATTGACAACAAATGTTCGATTTACGAAGTGCGCCCAAAAGACTGTGCAGAATTTCCTCACCACAACAAAAGACCTTTCGACGCTTACAACGATACGTTTACAAATAATCTGGATAAATGCCCTGCAACTTATTTACTTGTAAGTAGATTGAAGGAAAGGGTAGAAGCGGAGTACGAGTGGTAACCCCCCCCAAACCTCACAGGTTTCTGAAACCTGTGAGGTTTTCCAGTACCTTTGCGCCGTGCTGCAAGTAAAGGATACACATTCATCAACTACTACACTCGATAAATTACTTGGCGAGGAGTCTAAGGTCATCAATCGTGCTCCTTTGTATATCAACCGGTTTGTACGCGCAGAATTTTTGCAGGTGAACAGTACAGCACAGTTTCCTGAAGATGGCGGCAGATTGTTTTTATATCCTGTAGAAGAGGGTCAGTACAATCTTCATTTGCTTTATCTCTTACACAACGACAATACACAAACGGAAATTTGCTGGCTGCAATTTTTACCGGAGTTCTTTGATATGTTCGATGAAGAGGTCTTAAAGAACAATACTCCCTTTCGTTTTGATCAAACCACAGAGCAACAATTCAATAGCTGTTTTCAAACAAAAAATCTGATTGAACAGCTACGCAATATTTCTGCATTTACACCTTTACTTCAATCGTTGCAATTAAGTGAAATTGCAATTCAACTGTTGCGTCGGGCTATAGAAAATGTAACGGTTCCTTTCACGGTATGTCCGGTGCCGGCGTGTAGGTTTTTGGCTTACGAAAGTGAACGTGAAAAAATAGTAGAGGCACGTAGAATTATGGAGGCAAGCATAGATAAGCCGCTTACCATAAAAGAACTTTCCCGGAAAGTAGCGATGAATGAATGCTATTTGAAGAAAGGTTTTAAAACACTCACCGGAAAAACCATCAACGAATACCAGCAGGAGCTTCGTATTGCTAAGGCAAAAGAACTATTGCAGCAACAAGGGCAAACGGTATCGGATGTTGCAGGAGCTCTTGGGTATAGTTCCATTTCCCACTTTAGCACTGCGTTTAAAAAAGCTACGGGATTGAAGCCATGTGAATTGTTGGGATGATATTTTGCGTGCAGGACGTTTAATTCAACTGCACTCTTTCTTCTTCCTTCTTTAATTCAAGTTCCCAGCGCCACGCCGTGTCCATCATTTGATCAAGATCGTATTTGGTTTCCCAGCCTAATAGTGCCTTTGCTTTGTTGTTGTTTGCATAAACTTCAACTACATCTCCTGCACGGCGATCACCAAGTTTATAATTCAACTTTTGGTTCGCAACTTTCTCAAAAGCATTAATAAGTTCCAGTACGGTTACGCCTTCACCTGTTCCGAGGTTAAACACTTCACACCGCTCCTGGTTGCGTCCTTCAATCATGTATTGCAGTGCACGAGTGTGTGCATTGGCAATGTCCATAACGTGTATATAATCCCGCACACATGAACCATCGCGGGTGGCATAGTCAAACCCAAATACATTCATTTCTTTGCGCTTTCCGATGGCAGTTTGTGTGATTACTGGAACAAGATTCTCAGGCTTGTCCTGCAATTCGCCAATAATAGCGGAAGCATGTGCGCCCACCGGATTGAAATACCGAAGCAACATGGCGTTGAAATCGCGATTGATTCTTGTTATGTCTCGGCAAATAGCTTCGCCAATTTGTTTAGTCCTCGCGTAGGGAGATTCCGGCTCTTGCAATGGCGCATTTTCTTCTACAGGCAATTCTTTTGCATTTCCGTAAACAGAACAAGAGGAAGAAAAAACAAAGTGCTTTACACCATAATTCTTCGCGCACTGCAGCACATTCACGAGAGAGTCAATATTGTTTCGGTAGTATCGTAACGGTTGATCTACAGATTCCGGAACGGATTTGTAAGCCGCAAAATGGATGATACCTACTATATCGGGGTTTTCAATAAAAATTGCTTCAGTGTCCTCAAGATCACAAAGGTTAACCCGATAATTTTTTACCGGCTTGCGAACAATCTTTTCCACACCATGCAGCATACGCAGCGACCCACGCGAGAGATCATCTACAGAAATTACATCAAAGCCATTGTCAATCAGGTCAACGATCGTATGCCCACCGATATATCCGCAGCCGCCGGTAACAAGGATTTTCTTCATAAAGCAAATATAAGGAGGAGTAATAGACAGCCCTTCCAGGTTTTTCAAAACCTGGAAGGGCTGTCTATTAGTTATTTTACCTGTTGCATCGCTACCAATTTCTGATAAGCGCCGCCTTTGTTTATAAGTTCGTAGTGTGTGCCGCGTTCAATGATTTTTCCTTTGTCTAAAACAATAATTTCATCGGCATGTTGCACGGTAGAAAGCCTGTGCGCAATAACGATACAGGTTCGGTTTTGCATTAGAGAATTGATTGCTTCCTGCACTATTCTTTCGCTTTCTGTATCAAGTGAAGAGGTAGCTTCATCAAGAATAAGAATAGGTGGATTTTTCAATACCGCACGCGCTATGGTTACGCGCTGGCGCTCACCGCCGGAAAGTTTATTTCCTCTGTCGCCCACAACAGTTTGATAGGATTCGGGTTTGTTACTTATGAAATGATGCGCATTCGCAATTTTTGCTGCTTCCTCCACTTGTTTTTGCGAAGACCCACCTGTGCCCAGAATAATGTTGTTGTAAATGGTGTCGTTGAAAAGAATGGGTTCCTGACTTACTACACCCATAAGTTTGCGCAGGTCGTCGAGTTTGTAATTTTTTACGTTAACACCGTCTATCAGAATTTCTCCATCGCTAACATCATGAAAGCGCGGAATAAGATCTGCTAATGTAGATTTTCCTGCGCCCGAAGAACCAACCAAAGCTATGGTCTTGCCCTTCTCGATCACAAGATTTACGTCATCCAGAATTTTGCGATCGCCATAAGCAAACCTTACATTTTTAAACTCAATGGAATGTTCAAAGCTCTTTATGGAAACAGGTTTAGGTATTTCTGTAATTGAGTTGGTTGCGTTTAACAAAAGTTCGATTCTTGCAAGCGCAGCCGAGCCTTTTTGAATATTGAAAAAGGAAGTTGACAGATTTTTAAACGGGTTGATTATTTGAGTAAAAAGAACGATGTAGAGTAGAAATTTTTCTGCCGTTAAAAGCGATTGATTTGAGAAGATCAATTGTCCGCCATACCACAACACCACACTTACAATCAGCACTCCCAAGGTCTCTGAAAAAGGAGATGCTAATTCTCTGCGAGCAGCTATTTTGTTGCGCGTCCGGAAGAGATAATTGTTGATTTGCATAAACCGTAGATGCTGATGTTTTTCCGCACCAAAAGCTTTTACCACTCGCATTCCTACAATTGTTTCATCAATTACACCTAGCATATTTGCGAGTTGTTCCTGTGCTATATTGCTCGACTTCTTCAGCGACTTACCGATGCGACCAATAATAAGACCAGATATTGGCAGGAATATCAAAAGGAAAAGTGTAAGGGTAGGGCTAATAAGAATCATGTAGCTCAAAGTGATGAGTATCGCAAACGGTTCGCGGAAAATAACTTCCAAAGTGGCCATGATGGAGAGTTCTACCTCATTCACATCGTTGGTCATTTTAGAAATAAGATCGCCCTTTCTTTCCTCAGTAAAAA
The DNA here is from genome assembly GCA_937870855.1 of uncultured Taibaiella sp. Taxonomy (GTDB): domain Bacteria; phylum Bacteroidota; class Bacteroidia; order Chitinophagales; family Chitinophagaceae; genus JAFIGV01. The sequence continues at coordinate 29,189 of CALMWT010000192.1, read as the reverse complement.
AACCAATGGGCAGCGAAAGTGTTTTGGTATAAATATCATCTCGAAGTCTGCGTAGCACAGCATTTCTTATCGGGTTTAAAATGTATTGCGCGAGATAAATGAACAGGTTTTTAAACAGTGTAAATGTTACCACTGCTATGCAGATGTAGGTAAGCGTGGTCAGTTTCCCCTCAGTTGCTATGAGCTGCTGCACCTGTTGGGAAATGATGGAAAGGATATCGGTTTTTCCGGTGGATTTTTCCGCACCATCTTCTCTAAACAATACCTGCAACACAGGTGCAAGCATACTAAATGAAAAAAGCCCGCAGAGAATAGCCAATAAATTGGCGGAGAAATATAGTGCTATCTGCGCCTTGTAATCGGCGAGGTAACGAAAAATTCTGGAGAGGTTTTTCATTTAAGTCATTCAATTGTGTAAGACATGCTTCCGTCTTTTTCATCCTTCAGTATAATGCCTGCTTCGGCCAGCTTATTTCTTATTTGGTCGGAGGTTGCCCAGTCTTTTCGTGTACGTGCCTCTTTGCGGATGTCAATAAGCACAGACATTATCTTATCAAGTTTATCACTTTGCTCAACTTGCAATGGTTGCAAACCGAGAATGTCTTCAAGGTAAGTTTTGAAAGTTTGCTTCAGCAATTCTAAAGTTTCCTGCGACAAAGCGTCTGCCGAAATTTGTCCCCCCTTTATGCTATTGATAATTGGTGCAAGCTCAAAAAGATTAGCGATAACTTTTGCAGTGTTGAAATCATCGTTCATGAATTCGCCACATTCTTCGCACCATGCCTTTACTTTATTATTTAAATCTTTAGCCCCTCCCTGACCCTCCCCGAAGGGGATGGAAGTGTTGCGTAATCCCCCTCCGAAGGAGGGGGTTGGGGGGAGGCTTTTTAATACCTCATACGCTTCCCACAATCTCCTCAAAGCCTTTTCCGAAGCTTGCAACGCTTCATTAGAAAAATCAAGCGTACTACGATAATGTGTTTGTAAAATATAGAAACGCACTACCATTGGGTGATACGGTTGTTCGAGCAAATGATGATTGCCACTGAACATTTCTGTCAACTTAATAATATTGTTATAGCTGCGTCCCATCTTCTTGCCGTTGATGGTGATCATGTTGTTGTGCATCCAGTAGCGTACTGGCGGATGACCATGAGCAACCGTTGATTGCGCTATTTCAGATTCATGATGCGGAAATTGTAAGTCCATTCCACCGCCATGTATGTCGAATGTTTCACCCAGATATTTGGCACTCATTGCTGAGCACTCAATATGCCATCCCGGAAAACCTTCACCCCAGGGGCTTTGCCAGCGCTGAATATGCTGAGGCGGCGCTTTTTTCCAGAGGGCAAAGTCAACCTTGTTTTTCTTTTCGTCTTGTCCTTCAAGGTCGCGTGTAGTTTCCAACAGTTCCTCAATAACACGTCCGCTTAGCTTACCGTAAGGATGATGTTGCGCATACTTTTTTACATCGAAATACACGCTGCCATTTACTTCGTAAGCATACCCTTCAGAAATAATTTTTTCGATCATTCCGATCTGCTCCACAATATGCCCCGTAGCGGTTGGCTCTATTGCTGGCTCCAGATTGTTGAAGAGCCGCATACAGTGGTGAAAAATATTGGTGTATTTATGCACCAACTCCATAGGTTCAAGCTTTTCCAATTGTGCTTTTTGCCCTATGCGGTCGGAGTCTGTACGACCTTCTTCTTCAAAATGCCCTGCATCCGTGATATTTCTCACATAGCGTACACGATAGCCTAAATATTTTAGATAACGATGCACTACATCGAACGTTACATACGGGCGTGCGTGTCCAAGATGACTTTCGCCATTTACAGTTGGCCCGCACACATACATTCCTACGTGACCTGGTGTTATAGATTCAAATTTCTCTTTCTCGCGCGAAAATGAATTGTAGATAGACAGCTCTGACATTCTGAAAAATAAAACGCAAAAATAGGGCTTACTACTTAGGCTTGCCGTTTATTTCAAAATTGGCAACCAGTGGGCTGTGATCAGAAAATTTGGAGAAGACCGTTTTGAAGGCATTAATTTGAAGGGCATTTTCTTTGTACAAAATATGGTCTATGCGAAGGGTAGGAATGATCTGATTATAAGTTCTGCCGAATCCTCTTCCTTTTTCAGCAAAAGCATCTTTCATATCTCCTTTCACAGTGGTGTAGGTATAGGAAAAAGGGAGGTCATTAAAGTCGCCGCAAACTATTAAAGGGTAGGGACTTTGATTAATAATGGCTCTTGCTTTTTCAGCCTCTTGAGCGCGCCGTTCATACGCATCGTTGAACTTCCAGATGAAAGATTTAGACTTTGCCAGACTTTCTCTATCCTGATCTTGCTTCACTCCTTCGATTACCGCTTTGTCTTCATCGCTCAAGCCAAATGATTGTAAATGCACAACACCCACGCGAACAATTGTTCCTTTGATATCTATGTCGGTTTCTACCAGATAGATGTAAGGACTTAACTGATGCGCAGTGTAATTTACAATCGGATAGCGCGAAAAAATGGCTGTACCAATCCAAATATTTGGGCCAAAGCCATTGTCCATATTAAACTTGTAAGCTGTGTAGCCACCTTCTTTCATTATCAAATCTGGGTACACTCGTTTTTTTGGATTTTCATTCATGGCAAATTCAGGCAGGCAAAGAATGTCGGGGCTTTCTTCTTTTATCAATTCTATAATGCCTTTAGCATACTCCTTTTCATGTGGCGGATTGAACGTACCCATTGCATGTACATTCCATGCCATTAGCTTAAACGTATTTTCCTTTTTTGACCAATCGTTTTTAGAAAAATAATGAATGCCAAAAACGGCCGGAATCATTTCCCAGCAAAAGACAAGCACCGCAAGAGAAAGTATGGAATGTAATTTTCTGGAAGAAAAAAGCCAGATAAAAACGAAAACAAAATTAGCAAGCAGTGCAAAGGGAGTGGTAAGACTAAAAAGGGCTATGTATTTTATTTCACTGGGGTGCGTGATGGATGAAAAATAGCAAAGCACAAGCCAGCCTACTGCTGCAATATTGCAAAGCAGCATTGTGTGGCGGAACAGCGTACCTAAAATGCTTGTAAATCTGGATGGCAAGGATTATTCTTTTCCGGCTCTAAATAAAATATCTTTTTCCTCGCGGGAAAGAGCGTGATAACCCTTGTCGTTTATTTTATCGAGTATCTCGTCTATCCTCTCTTGCGAAATGCCGCGTTTCGGTTCATACATAGTTCGCAAAATATCAACGCGCTTCCGGCTTTTTTTATTAGCCAGCGCATGCTCATTTGGTGTAGTTATTTGCGGCACTTTGCCAAGTGTTGCATAAACCCACTCGCCAGGGTCATAGCCTTTTTTAATTGCCATGCCGAAAAGACTGCCGGTAAGAATGCCACCCACACAAAGCATCAGTGCATTTCCCTGATTAGGCAGATAAACGACCAAATCAAGAACCACATAAATGCCAAGTATTAACGCCAGAGGAATGCTGAAAGTAGGAGTGAGATGCAACCGGTAACGAGGCTCAAGGGTAATAGCAGCAAAACCTAAAGCTATAACGCCCGCTTGCGAACCCATAAAGTAAATATTCCGAACCTGAAAAATATCATGAGGTAAAAATTGACTTCCCAGATAAAAACCACCGCCCACCAGCAGTGCGAAAACAAACAATGGAATGATTTGCTTAAAGCCTGCTATTTTTTGTAAAACAGAAGCGAAGCAATAAAGCCATATCATGTTACTGACCCATTCCATAAAACCATGGTGCAGCCAGCCGTAGGTTAAGATGGTCCAGAATTTACGCTGAAACAACTCTACTGAAGACAAGCCAAAATTGGGGAACATAGCATCGAACACATACGCCTTATCCTTTCCTGCTACCAGCATTATGATCCGCCAGAAATGAAAAGCAACAAAGGTAGCACCACTGGCAACTATTAATTGCAACGCGCCATTTTCACTATAGGGTGGTATTAAAGATTGAGATGATTTTCTGTAGATAGTTTTCATAACTAAAGTCAATAAAATTTATTCCGCACATTTCGGTTCCATATTTTCAGAATGATAAACGCTACAACCATACCGCCCAAATGCGCGAAATGAGCTATGTTATCTCCTGCCGAATTTCTGATGCCTGAAAACAACTCAAACAATGCGTAAGCGGCCACAACGTATTTGGCTTTGATAGGGAAAAGGAAGTAGATATACAACAGCGTATTTGGAAACAGATAACCGAAGGCAAACAAGATTCCGAACACAGCACCCGATGCTCCCACCGTAGCCTGATTGATAGATTGGGTGTAATACTGTTTGATGAGATCTACAGATAGTGAGCTGCAATTGGAACATCCCGGGTTAGCTTGCCAGAAAGATGAAAGCTGTGTAAACTGAGAATAACGTTCCAGTTCATTTTGCTCCACGAACAAAAGGTATTTATCAAGACCTATGTTTTGCTGGTAATTGTAAAAAGCATTTTCAAAAACATTAAACTCATATCCTAAAACGCCGAGGTGCAGCAAAGCAGCGCCTAATCCGCAAACAAGATAAAAAGTGAGAAACCGTTTTGCTCCCCACATATTTTCCAATATGCTGCCAAACATCCACAAGGCAAACATGTTGGAAAACAGGTGCATGATGGTAAGATTTACATCATGCGCACTGCCGTGCATAAACATGTGGGTAATGAGTTGCCAGGGTTTGTATAAAGGAGATCGCCAATAGTGTAAACCAAGATGATCGGCGAGGTCAATATTGAACTTTAAAAGCACAAATTGCAGTAACGCCATCAACGAATTGATGATGAGGAGATTTTTTACAACAGTGGGGAGTATTTGAAAACGGCTTGGTCTGAAATCTGTCATAATACTTGCTGGAATTTCTTTCTTCTGTCAAAACAAGGCACTGCGTCAAAATTAACGGAAATGGCTACTACGGCTGCGATTTATCTTTCCTGCCTTGCAAAAGATCGAGCACGCCTTCCTTCTGAAGAATACGATAGCCGATTCTGTCATTAGAAATTCCAGATTTCAATTCGTATTTAAACGAGTAGTTACCATCTTCGGCAAGGTCGGTGACGAAATAAGAAAAGCTGATGTCTGTGCGATCTTTAAATTGCTGGGCTACTTCATACAAATGCGTAGATAAAACCATTAAATGCCGTGAGTAATTCAGGAGTCCGTCCACCACTGCCTTTGTACACTCGTATGCATCATGAACGTTAGTGCCTTTAAACAGCTCATCCATTAGTACAAGATGCGGGACAGGTTCTTGCAATCGTTCTGCCGTTTGTTTTATACGCTTTACTTCCGCAAAAAAATAGCTCTCACCTTCCATCAGGTTATCTTCAACGTGCATATTGGTAATTATTCCCTGAAGAAAACTTATTCTAAAGTCCTTTGCAGGAACGCCGGTACCCAAATGTGCCAGCAATGCGCTCACACCTAAGCTACGCATGAAAGTGGTCTTGCCCGACATATTTGCCCCGGTTAGCAAAAGAAAATTGCAGTCTTCTGAAAAATTGATTTCGTAGGCAATGGGTTGTTTTAGCAAAGGGTGATAAAGTTCTTTACCATACATACAAACAGGAAAGGAAGGTTGCAACACCGGAAAAGTCCAATTATTTTTTACAGCAGCTACAGCCATTGCATGCCAGGCATCAAGCTTTCCATAGTGTTGCATCAATCTGTAAATCGCATTTTTCATTTCCCTTCTTGCCAGGTAGCTCAGCCGTGCAAGGTCTTTATACGATGTGTCTTTGCGCACGCTGATTATTTCTACTGCAAGCCGCTGATTTTTTATTTCATCATTCATTTCTTCAAGAACAACTCGAAGTCTGGAAGGCAGATTATGGTTTTCCTGTAGCGCAATAAGTTCGTTGCAACCTCTGATAAAATCAGAAAGATGCGAGATGGAAAACTGCGTAAATGAAAGCTCTCCTATGTTGAGAAAACGATGAAGAAAGGAATTGAAAGCTAAGTTAAAACCGCTTTGCGGTGCCGCTACTCCGTCTGCTGATTCGAAGAATTTTTCAAGTAAAACCAGTGTTCCGTTAGAGATAATAGAAGTCCAGGCTTCAGGCTGGGAAGAGAAAAATCTGATTGCTTCCTGCAAAGAAAATAATTCTTCAAAACTGTCGGGAGGTGATAAAATATGCTTGCGTAATTGTTCCTTACCGGCGAGCGTAGTAGTATGGTCGAGCAGTTGAAATATACCTCTATCGCCGGCAGCAAAAAACGAAAGATCTTTAAGTGTAGTTTTATCAGTCTGCATCAAAAATTTTGTTCTTAATCATCGGTCAAATCTTAGCCTCATGCCCCGCACCGAATCATTAACTTTTCCATTTTCGTAGGCAATTGCTCCGTTTACAAAAGTGTACTTTATCGCTGCGGGAAATTCATGCCCTTCAAATGGTGACCAGCCGCATTTATAGTGAATGTTTTCTTTGCCCACCTTGTTTTTGTCGTTCAAATCTACAAGAACGAGATCTGCATAATAGCCCTCGCGAATAAATCCACGTTCAGAAATTTGAAAACAAATTGCAGGCGCATGACTCATTTTTTCTACCAGTTTTTCAATGCTGATCTTTCCTTGCTTCATATATTCCAGCATCAATAAAAGTGAGTGCTGCACTAACGGAACACCTGCCGGGGCTTGTTGGTAGGAGAGTTGTTTTTCCTCCCAGGTATGTGGCGCATGGTCGGTAGCAATAATGTCGAGGCGATCATCGAGCAAAGCTTCCCAAAGTGCAGTTTTGTTTTCCGAAGATTTGATGGCAGGGTTGCATTTTATCTGGTTGCCAAATTTTGTATAGTCGTCGGCGGTGAAATGCAGATGGTGAACACAGACTTCGGAAGTAATGCGCTTGTCTTGAAGTGGAAAGAGGTTTGTAAAAAGTTGAAGTTCTCTGGCAGTAGAAATGTGCAAAATATGCAATCGGGTATTGTGTTGCTTAGCTAATTGCACAGCAGAAAACGAACTCGAAAAACAGGCTTCTGCATCTCTGATGAGCGGATGAAAACTTGCCGCATTTGCTTCTGGATATTTTTCTTTGTTTGTCTTTATTATTCGCTCGTCTTCACAATGCGTTGCAATCAAAAGTTCTGCTTCAGAAAATATTTTATTGAGCGTTACGTAGTTGTCCACCAGCATATTTCCGGTACTCGACCCCATGAAGATCTTTATTCCGCAAATGTCTTTCCGCTTATCATGTGTACGCAACACTTCGTCGGCATTATCATTTGCTACGCCCATGAAGAATGAATAATTAGCGATAGAGGAATTTGCCGCAATCTGGTATTTTTCTTCAAGCAAATTCTGCGTTAATGCCGGTGGATTGGTGTTCGGCATTTCCATAAAAGAAGTGGTTCCGCCAGCTACAGCGGCACGTGCTTCCGATGAAATATTGGCTTTGTGTGTCAATCCTGGCTCCCGAAAATGTACCTGATCGTCAATAACTCCGGGCAACAAATACAAACCTTCGGCTTCAATTACTTTCCAACCGGCTTGTGGTTGAATATTTTCAGCAATTTTTTCTATTCGTCCGTTTTTAATGAGCAAATCACCTATTTTCTGAATTCCTTCATTGATTATTGTTACGTTTTTTATTACTATTGAATTCATAAATAATTGCTTAAAAAATCGTAGGAAGTTATTTTTGTGGCAATTTAACGCATACCTCTTAGAAATTGATTCTATGCTCAAAAAGGCAATTTTCTCTTTTGTAGTTGCTTCCGCATCAGCTACCGCATTCGCGCAAACAACTTATTTAAAGCTTGATACAGAAGATTATAATCTGCTTGATAAGCTGGAAACCAAATCCGGAGAATTAACCAACAATTTTTTCACTTCAATCAAACCTATTCCACGAAACGGTGCTATAGAATTTTTGTGGGAAAAGCGGAAGAATGCAAGGGAAATGAATTTATCAACCATTGACCGGTATAATATTGACCATGCAATTTCGGTAAGTGGGGAGTGGGCGCCCGATGAGAATGGTGCGATAGATTCCCGCAGACCAATTTTTAAAACTTTTTATAAAAAGCAACCTGATTTTGTTCATGTAAAAACGAAAGATTTTTTCCTTTCTGTAAATCCGGTGATATCTGCCCAGCTAATGAGCGAACAAAATTCTAACAGCACCGGCGGTACAAAGTATTGGAGTACACGTGGGTTGGAGTTGCGCGGGTGGATTGGTAAGAAAATCGGATTTTATACTTACCTCGCCGACAATCAGGAAAAAGTGCCGGGATTTGTGGACGACTGGATTACAAAAAATCGTGCGGTGCCTGGTGGCGATCTCTATCGGAAAAATGGCGGTACCTATGATTATTTTATGGCAAGAGGTTATGTAGATTTTGCTTTGATAAAAAATAGAGTCAACGTTACTTTCGGTCACGACAATCATTTTATAGGCGATGGTGTGCGGACGCTTTACATCAGTAATTTTTCTGCTCCTGCCACTTTTTTAAGGCTGAATACAAAAATCTGGAAGCTTAACTACCAGAACATTTTCATGGAGTTAACGCCACAGTATATTACCAACCCGGAAGACAATCGCTTGCCAAGAAAATATGCTACAATACACACTTTAAGCATCAATGCAACACGGTGGTTGAATATAGGAGTTTATGAAAGTGTAATGTTTAGCAGAAGAGATCGGTTTGAATTTGGGTACATGATTCCGCTTATTTTCTATCGTGCAATTGAAAGAGGAATGGGAAGTCCGGATAACGTAAATATCGGGCTTAATTTTAAAGCAGTTGTAGCGAAACGTTTTCAGTTTTACGGACAATTGCTTCTTGATGAATTTAAGACCAAAGAGCTATTTAGCAACAGTGGATGGTGGGCAAACAAATGGGGTATTCAGCTTGGCGGAAAATACTTTGATGCATTGGGCATAAAGAATCTTGATCTGCAAGGCGAAATTAATATGGTGCGTCCATACACTTACACACATCGCGATAGCACATCCAATTTTACTCACTACAATCAACCATTTGCCCATCCGCTGGGGGCTGGCTTTCAGGAAATCATTGGTATCCTGAGGTACCAACCTGTAAAAAACCTTTTTGTAACCGTGAGAGGAATGTATTACAGACAAGGGATTGATACGGGCATGTCGAATTTTGGTAGCAATATTTTTGCAGACTATGCTACCAGAAATCAGGAATACGGCGTTAAGATGATCAATGGTGTGCAAGCTACTTGTGCTTCTCTCAACTTAAATCTCTCTTACGAACTGAAGGAAAATTTATTCATAGATCTCGGAGCAACGCACAGGGAGTATGAAGTAGCAAATAATTTGCTGCCCAAACACACAACCAACTATTTCTATGGAGGTTTAAGATTAAATATTGCAAGAAGAGATTACGACTTCTATTAGAATTTCAAAGTGTCTGCGTACACTACTTTTTTATGACCTCTCAATTTGCTGAGCTTTGGTTCGCCAAAGCTCAGTTCTTTTATCTGAAACGGCGGATAGACATTACAATTGTAGGGATGGAGATCATTGTACTCAACGAATATTACCCAGGCTTCGGGCTTGTCGAGGATAACATCTCTTCTGAAATTTCCGCACTGAAATGTCCATGATAGTCCGAACTTTTGTGCGGCTGTTTTTCTTTGTGTTTTTACTGCAATTCCTGTTTCATCAACATACAAATCATCTTCCCAGGATTTTTCTTTTCCCAAATAGATGTTGTAATCAGGACCCGTCACGAGTGTATATTTTGCTAAGACGATTTTTGCAGCTTCTTCACCGAGCTTACTAATGAAGTGATCATCTTTAATTTTTGCAATTGAAAATTGGTTAGTGTCAGAATAATTTGTTGTTGCAGTAACTTCTTTTGAGAAAATGGCAGCCTTCCTGACTGACTCAAGAGGGATGTTTACGCATTCTATGTTGGTAAAAAAATTCATAAAAAAAACCACAAACAAAATAAGAATTGTTTGTGGTTTAAGATTGTGGAGCCGGCGGGAGTCGAACCCGCGTCCAAACATATGCCCAATAAGCTTTCTACATGTTTATTCCGGAATCGGTTTTCGGAAATGCAGCCAGAACCGGACAGACTTACTGATTTCCTACACTGCTTTGGTTTTCGTCACTATATCACAGCGGTATAGCGCTTAGCCCATTGTTTTTTTGAGTTAGGCGGCGGCAACAGATTTGGGCGTTCTGTTTGCGGCGGCCAAAATGACTACTTAATCACTGATTAGGCAGCCATGGCGTAGTTAGATTCGCCATTTAGATTTTGAATATTCAGATTTACGTGCTAATTATCCAACGCACGACATGCTTACTTACCCTGCCCTATGCTGTCAAAACCAGTCGGCCCCGGTTTTGAAAAGAGCTTTCAAAGAACTGATGCGAAGGTAAGCACATGCAAAAGAATATCCTGTTAAAAGATAAAAGGGTTGGGTTATTTTTGAAAGATAATTTCACTTCAGGGATATGATTACCGCTATTATTATTGAAGACGAAGCGCCACTAAGAGAGTTGTTGCAAATACTAATTAATGAAGTGGACGATGAGGTGAAAATTATAGCAGTTTGTGAAAGCATAAAAAGTGGATTGGAGAGTATTGCTCTACTGAATCCTGATCTGGTGTTTCTCGATGTTATCCTTCCGGGTGGTACAGGATTCGATGTGGTGGAGCAACTTCCATCAGGAACTTGTGAGATAATATTTATTACGGCGCACGACTCTTTCGCCTTAGAAGCTTTTCGCCATGCAGCAATAGGATATGTTTTGAAACCTGTAGATAAAACGGATTTAAAGATTGCAATAGCAAATGCGAAAAAAAGGATTGTAACCGGTGATAGTACGTCTGATTTCAAAAAATTTCTTCAGCAGTTTCGAAGTAAAGAATCGGGAAGCATGAAAATTGCGATACCTACCCCCGAAGGTTTTTTGTTTGTAAACAGTAAAGAGGTGATCCGTTGCGAAGGAGATAAAATTTATACCTGGATATACCTACAGAATGGAAAGAAAATTTTGTGTTCTTACAATATTGGGGAGTTTAGAAAAATACTACCAGAGGATATATTTTTTCAAGTACATAAATCTCATATTATATCCCTGCATTTTGTGCGCAGCTACAATGGCAAGGATAATACTGTAGAACTTTTAGACGGAACAATCATTCCCGTTTCAAGAAGAAGCAAGGGTTCTTTTCTTAATAATTTCAAACTTATTGCACGCCATATAGATTAGCGCTACCGAAGATTCTGGAATTCTGACCGTTAATTCCTTTTTTTCAACCGTTCGTTAAATATGACAAACGATTTTGCACAAGACTTGGTTTCTTTACCATGTAAATGTTTAGCAATTAGATGTTTACAACGCGTCGATGCTAGCCCCTTCCTATCGCTCTTTGTTTCAAAACATCTGTTAGTGATTTTTTTGGGAGTAAGAGATTTTGGTTATGATAAAGGCTGATTGGTTAGATCAGCCTTTATCATTTTTCTATTGGAATGTTTTAATTCTTAAATAGCCGGAAAATGTCCAGTCCGTTTGCATAAAGCATCAATCCCAGCAACAATACAAGTCCTACGGTTGTAGCTTTTTCCATAACCTTATCGCTCACCTTTCTGCCAGACACCAATTCAAAGATCAGAAACATAACGTATCCGCCATCAAGTCCGGGTATGGGCAAAAGATTCATAAATGCGAGAATGATGGACACGAAAGCAGTGAGGTGCAAAAAGGTTTCCCAACTAAAAACGGGAGGAAACATTTGACCAAAACTCACAATGCCCCCAAGACTTTCTGAAGCTTTAACTTCCTTTGAAGTAAATAGAAATCTGAACTGTTCCCAGTAGGATCCAAAAGTTTGGAAAGTGGTGGTGAAGCCTTTAGAAATTGAGGCGAAGAAACCATACTTAATCGTGTTCAACTCGAAATATCGGTCGGCATTAATATCTGGTTTGAAACCAAAAACGCCATCTTTAGGAAGTTCGCCCTGTAGCTCCACCGGCTGATTGTTTCTTACTATAGAAAGCGTCACGTTTTGTCCCTTATAAGACTGTTTCGCCGTTTCAAATTGATCGAAAAAGGCAGTGGGTTGGCTGTTAAGGGCAACGATACTATCGCCTTTCTGTAAGCCTATTTTTTGCGCTGCACTTCCTTTACCAACATCGCCTACCAAAAATGGTGTTCGAATGCCAATGAATGCGCCTTTCTTTCGCGCTTGTATTATTTGTCTGATGGTTCCTTCCGGTACATTAACCGTTACTATTTCACCATTGCGATCTACTTCAAAACTGTTTGCTTGCTGGAAAATAAATTCCTTCATCACATCGTTGAAACGATCTACTTTTTTACCACCAACTGTAAGTATTTTATCGCCATCGCGGAAACCTACTTTCTCGGCAAGGCTGTCCGCCTCAATACCATATTTAGCATTCTGCAAAGGCAAATATTGTTCTCCCCAAATACCAAAGATGGCGATGTAAATAAGAATTGCTACCAGCACATTCATTATGATACCGCCAAGCATAATGAGCAAGCGCTGCCATGCTTTTTTAGAACGATATTCCCAGGGTTGTGGAGGTTGGTTCATCTGGTCTTTGTCCATACTCTCATCCACCATGCCAGAAATTTTCACATATCCACCAAGCGGAAACCAGCCTAATCCATATTCTGTATCACCTTTCTTCTTTTTAAATAAAGCGAAGTTGAGCAAGCCAGGAAATGGAAAAAGAAAATCGAAAAAGAGGTAGAATTTTTCTACCCGTGTTTTAAAAAGGCGTGCAAAAAAGAAATGTCCGAATTCATGAAGCAGGATCAATAAAGATAGAGCGGCGAGTAGTTGCAATGCCTGTACCCATCCGCCAGACATTAATAGAACTGTATGTAACTGCATGATTTTTTAAAAATAGTTTTAGTAAACTGAAAGCAAGCCTTTTTTCACCAGCTCACCTGCAAATAGCCGCGCTTCTCTATCCGAATTTTCGTAATCTTCGAGTGTAGGATGTTCTATGAAACTAATTTTTTCCATAGTCTTTTCTATCATTTCGCTCATTTCAAGAAAGCCTACTTTGTTTGTGAGAAAAGCATTCACTACTACTTCATTAGCGGCATTCATAACGCAAGGAAGATTGCCTGCCTTTTCCATTGCTTCTTTTGCGAGGGCAAGATTACGGAAAGTTTTAGTATCGGGTTGTTCGAAATGCAGCTTCGGAAAATCGCGGAAATTGAATCGTTTGTAATCGTTTGTTATTCGTTGAGGATAGGCAATTGCATACTGAATAGGCAGTTTCATGTCCGGCAAACCCATTTGTGCCTTCATCGAACCATCTAAAAACTGAACAAAAGAATGAAGAATTGACTGGGGGTGAATGACTACTTCAATCTGGTCATTGTCTAACCCGAAAAGCCATTTTGCTTCAATCATCTCAAGACCTTTATTCATCAGCGTAGCACTGTCAATAGTGATCTTAGCCCCCATCGTCCAGTTAGGGTGCTGTAGTGCGTGAGAAGCTTTTACGTTGACAAGATAATTTGTTTTCCGTCCGAGGAAAGGTCCTCCCGATGCAGTTAGAATTACCTTTTCGATATTGATCCACTGCTCTCCTACAAGGCATTGATAAATTGCCGAATGTTCACTGTCAACCGGAATGATCCGAACACCTTTTTCTGCGGCGCGTTGCATCACAATTTCACCGGCCACTACCAACGTTTCTTTGTTGGCTAATGCGATTTGCTTTCCTGCATTTATTGCAGCAAGTATAGAATGTAAACCGGCAAAGCCAACAATAGCGCCGAGTACCAGATCTACAGTATCCCATTGCACAACATCTAACAAAGCAGCCGAGCCACTAAACACTTTAACCGGCAAACCTGACAAAGCTTTTTTTACAGCTTCATACTTTGCTTCATCGGTTATTACAACAGCATTGGGTTTAAAAATCTTTGCCTGCTCTATCAATAAACCTGTATTGCTATGTGCCGTTAGGATTTCTACTTCAAACAATTCAGGATGTGAAGCGACCACTTCCAACGCCTGCGTTCCTATTGATCCTGTTGAGCCAAGGATGGCTAAACGCTTCATTTGCATTCAATTTTTTAAGGTGGTCAAAGGTACTTGATACTTTTCAAAGCTAAATTTGCTATGAGGTATATATCTTAGTTTGGGCAACGCTTTTACAAAACTTTACAAGATGCAAATTCATCAATATACCCAGTTGTATTAAACCAATAAGATAAATTTGTAAGAAACCGGAAAATATGAAAGGTGTAAGCTTCATAACAGATGAGAACAACAAGAAGAAAGCTGTAATTATCGAATTGAAAACTATTGAAAAACATCAGGAAGAAATAGAAGACCTTTTGGATGGGATAGTTGCCGAGGCACGAAAGGATGAAGAAAAAATTCCACTGGATAAAGTGATAAGAAATCTAAAAAAATCAGGAAAGATCAAATGATTCGTTACAAGGTAATTTTGTCCAAGACTGCTGAAAAGGAGTTGTCGAAGTTACCTTCACAAGTTATTGCCAGAATGATTCCTGTCTTTGAGCTGCTTCAGGAAAATCCCCGTCCTTCGGGCTGTAAGAAACGGAAGGGTTTTGAAAATCTTTAGTGAATTCGCATTGGGGATTATCGGGTTATTTATTCACTGAACGACATAATTCTCCTTGTAGACATTCGGGAAATCGGACATCGTAAGGACATATATCGCTAACTATCGTAAAAAATGCTACAACCATCTACTATAAAATTTCTTGAGACACTTTCTCAAAACAACGACAAAACATGGTTTGATGCTCATCGCGATGAATACGCAGAAGCAAAACAGGATTTTGAAAACTTTGTAACAACACTTCTTGATAAAATTTGTGAGCTGGAACCGGAACTTCGCAATCAAAAAGCAAAGGATTGCATTTTCAGAATCTTCCGTGACGTTCGTTTTTCAAAAGATAAAACACCATACAAATCACATTTCGGCGTTTACTTTAGCAAGGGTGGTAGAAAATATGAAGGCGCGGGCTACTACCTCCACATAGAGCCGGGTGGTAAGAGTTTTGCAGGTGGCGGACTTTGGATGCCCGAACCGGCGCTGTTGAAAAAAGTGCGACAGGAAATTGATTACAACTTTGAAGAGTTTCAAAAAATACTGCAAGAAAAATCGTTCAAAAAGTTCTTTAAAGAACTGGAGGGAGAAAAACTTAAAACTCTTCCGCAAGGATATGCTACGGATAATCCTGCAATTGAATTTTTGAAAATGAAAGGCTTTACCGCAGGAAATTATCTTAAAGATGAGGTGCTGACTAAGAAAGATTTTGCGAACAAATGCCTGGAGATCTTTACGGCAATGAAACCGTTAGTTGATTTTTTGAACAGAGCTATGAACTAATTGCGGAATACTAAAAATTCAAAAGGGCGATCGCTTTGTGATGTTTTTCTTCTGCGTACTTTCTGTTTTTGCGTGTTGTGGTATACGTCCAATGTTTCAGTAGCATGTTGAACAGTTGTGTCGGTATCTACCTTGCTTACCAAGTTAATCAACTCCTCTACCCTCAGTTCAAAATCTTCATTCCATTTCTGAGCAACTTTGGTCGTTACCAAAAGTTCTCGTGTTTTTTGTTGTTTCATAGGGACTTCAAAATTTACTAGTGTTTTAGACCTTAGAAAATTAGGCTAAAATCATGCGGTTTTAATACGCACACCACATAGAAATTTTAACCTAATCAATCTGGTCTCAATAATTTATCTTAATAAAACTGAGTGAGGTAAGGGTAGCGTTCCTGGTATAGCTGCTTTACTTTATTGAGAATTGTGTCGCGCAATTCATCAATGTTTCTTCGCTCCGTTGCTGACACAAACACACAATTTCCATGAGTAAGATTATCCCACCTTCTCTTTAATTGAGCGAGTAAATCTTGCTTTACTTCGTCATCGAGCCACGCATCAAACACAGTCTCTTCATACAAATCCATCTTATTGAAAATGGTAAGAATCGGTTTATCGAATGCGCCAATATCTTGCAGCGTTTTGTTTACCGTTCCCATTTGATCTTCATAAGCAGGGTGTGAAATATCTACAACATGAAGAAGGCAATCAGATTCACGCACCTCATCGAGCGTACTTTTAAAACTTTCTACAAGATGGTGGGGCAATTTTCTAATAAATCCGACAGTGTCACTTAAAAGAAAAGGAGTTTGTTCATATACCACTTTTCGGGTGGTGGTATCGAGTGTTGCAAACAATTTATTTTCAGCAAACACTTCCGATTTGCTCAAGAGTGTCATGATCGTACTCTTTCCCACATTTGTGTAACCCACCAATGCCACGCGTATATACGTTCCGCGTTCTTTTCTTTGGGTAATAGCTTGTTTGTCTATTTCAGCAAGCCGCCTCCGCAACAGGTTGATTTTATCCTTAACGATGCGTCGGTCTGTTTCAATTTCCGACTCACCCGGTCCGCGTGTACCTATTCCGCCTCCAAGTCGTTCAAGGTGTTTCCACATTCCTTTCAGGCGCGGAAGAATATACTGGTACTGCGCCAGTTCAACCTGTGCTTTTGCTTGTGCAGTTTTTGCGCGGCGGGCAAAAATATCGAGTATCAAATCGCTGCGATCAATAGTTTTAATGCCAAGCGCCTCATTTATATTTCCTATTTGTGAACCGGTAAGTTCATCATCGAAAATGGCGAGATTTATTCCTTTTGAATGAACGTACTGGCGTATTTCTTCAAGTTTTCCTTTTCCTACAAATGTTCTGCTGTCTGGTTTTGGCAATTTTTGGATGAAAACTTTCTCAGCTTTTGCGCCCGCAGTTTCTGCCAGAAAAGCAAGTTCCGTCAGGTATTCTTTCACCATTGGTTCGGTCTGTTCTTTATAAACAAGCCCTATCAATACCGCGCGCTCTTCCTGCTCAATTATATTTTTGTTTTCGATCATTCTCTTATGTTATAAAAAAACCACTCCGCAAATGTGAGTGGTGTAGCAAATGTACATTTCTTGAATTACAAAAGTCTTTCCTGCTCGCGTAGCCAGCGTTCTGGAATTTCATTATTACTGGCAAGTAAATAATCGTTGTAAGAACACGGCACAAACATGTTGTTAGGCAGTTTCATCCACCATCGGTTAGTACGCTTGCTTTTCAGAAAAATAGTATCGTTGCTTGTGAAGGTTACATAAAACTCCACAAACTCCTCATGGTCGGTAAGCCTTGCTTCGCTTTTCCGTATCAGGTATCCATCTATAAAATACCAGATCATTTGCGAGATAAGTTTTGCCGTCATTCTATACCGGTCTTTTCTTGGCTCGTAACCATAAATTCCACAGGAGGAAAGTTGATTGCTCATCCCGGCATAGCGTGTCAAAATACAAGCTTCTTCTCCGGTAAAACCGTTTGGCGACCCGTTTGTATTTACCGGTGCATCGCTGTACCGGACTGCGGAAATGTCGAAGCTAAAAAGATCGCTGGTACGCAACACATGTTCCATATCTTCAAAATGCTCGCGCACTCTTCCAAGACGAAAGAAATCGAAGCGAAGTTTATCGAGTGTTTCAAGCATTCGGGGATGCACATAGTAGCTCTGAAAACCAAGATGATTGTAATGCCGCACATAGTTGGGTTGCGAAGTGAGCATTTCCATCAGAAAACTTCTTGAGGTTAACTCTTCCGCATCATCAAGGTCAACAAGCATATCTGCAACCGAAGCATTAATCACTTTTCCAGCTTTCCGAAATGCTTCATACTGCTGTAGGGTAAGATCATGAGAACCACCAAGCACCACTACAAGTTTTCCTGCCTGTTGCAGCTCTTCCAATACGGTTCTTAACGCAGCTCTGGTATCATCAACTGTAATGCCTTGTCTTATGTTTCCGGCATCTGCAATGTTTACGTCTGTGTGCCAGTTGTATAATTGATAGAGCTGCTCGCGGATGGCATCGGGTGCGTGCGAAAAATCCGATTCTTTATCTTCGCCACGCGCTTCGCCACAGCCCACTATTACAATATCTGCTTCCTCCCAGTCAAAATTATTTGCAGTAGCATAAGGCATATTTGCCCCCCATTGCAAAGCCTGATAAGTACCTTCGGGCTGCTCCCCTAAAAAATGTCGGTCTTCAAAAAAAGGTCTTAAATCCTGCATGGGGTAAAAGTAAAAAGGTAAAAGTCAAAAGCCAAAAAAGCTCCCGCAATGGGGAAATTCAATTTTTAACAGCATTCATCGGCCGCAGCTTGTTTATTTTTCTATTTTTGGGCGTTAACACCTTATTTCATGTCGATTGGACAAAAATCTAAGCCATCCTACGTTTACGCTATTATTGGTGTTTCGCTTGTGCTCTTTCTTTTGGGTACGCTCGGCTGGCTTGTGATCAATGGTCGGGGGCTAACGCGCACTTTCAAAGAGGATATAGAAGTTCAGATAATTCTTCATGACAATACGCGCCCGGAAATGGCCGGTAAATTGAAAAATGTTTTGGAGAACCAGTCTTTTGTGAGAGAAACATCAATTACTACCAAAGAGGAAGCTGCAAAAGATTTTGAAAAAGAATGGGGCGAAGACTTTACCCAATTGCTGGATTTTAACCCCCTCTATTCCTCCATCAATATCAAGTTGCATTCCGACTATGTAAATAAAGACAGCCTTGCAAAAATTGAACAGTTTGTGAAGCAAAGCAATATTGTTCGAGAAATAAGTTACCCTACCGGTGTGGTAGAGAAAATGAATGCCAATTTCAGAAAGATTAGCATCATACTCGCTGCCATTTCTTTATTACTATTTATCGTTGCGGTTATTTTAATAGACAATACCGTGCGCCTTGCTATGTTCAGCAATCGTTTTCTTATTAAAACCATGCAAATGGTAGGTGCCACAAGAGGTTTTATAACTAAACCTTTTGACACACGTGCGGTAATAAATGGATTAATAAGTGGCGGTATAGCCGTAGTGGGTTTGTGGCTTGTTATTTCATTTGCTGAAAATCAATTGCCTTCGCTGAGGGCATTGCATGAGCCGGCTTTGCTGATGGTGCTAATGATTGGGATGATTGTTCTTGGTATTCTCATCTCAGTGATAAGTACGCATCGCTCGGTAGTAAAATATTTGAAAATGCACGTGGACGACCTTTATTAATCTTGTAAAAAAAACACTTCAATATGGCAAAAGCTACTTCTAAAACTACAGCAGCTTCACACAGTCCTAATCAAACGAAATCTTCAGTTCCCAAAGGCAATCAGGTTTTTCTTTTCGATAAAAGCAATTATACCTGGATGATTGGTGGAGTGGTACTCATCCTTATTGGTCTTGTATTAATGGCGGGCGGTAAAAGTCCAGATCCAACCAAATTCAACTACGATGAGATTTATAGTTTCAGAAGAATTACCCTTGCTCCCATCATTATGATGATAGGCTTTGCAATGGAAGTATATGCAATAATGAAGAAGCCTGTGGTAAGCGAATAGTATTTAAAAAACTAAACAAGATATTTTGAGAAGACTGTGCGTAATTGCACGGTCATTTTTCATTTACCACCTACCGGTTTTATTTCTGGTCGACGCTCCCGCTTCGACCCATTATTCGGAAGCGTCCGCTTCACCTCATTGTAGAGACGGTTTAAACTTTTCAGGAACAATTATCTCAGGTGCATGTCCCGGAAAACCTGCTATTGCCTTTTCAAAAACCATTTTGAATTTTATCCGTTTTCTCTCACCATTTTTCTCAATAATGATTCCATGTATTTTTATGTAAGAATTTTCAAGCCCAGAGATATAAAAGTCAGATACCTTTTCTACAAGTACGCGCTTATGCTTCAACTTGTTTGGGTTGTCGCTTCCTCTAATTTTTATGTTCTAAAATTTCCATCCTTACCAGTTCCTTCTGCAAATGATAATTTCTTTCCTTT
Organism: uncultured Taibaiella sp.; assembly: GCA_937870855.1. GTDB lineage: Bacteria > Bacteroidota > Bacteroidia > Chitinophagales > Chitinophagaceae > JAFIGV01. Next base: position 9,330 of record CALMWT010000192.1, on the reverse strand, counting down.
ATAAATTTTATAGCCGCACGACGTGTACAATGTGTCGTTTTCAAACCTAGGAAGTTTTTGTGCATGCAATACTTTTGTACTAAAAATGAGCGCTAATAATATTTTCAACATCATGAGCAGTTGTTGTGTATTGTAATTGCATTACGGCTGATTCTTCGCCCTTAATTTTTTTAAACAGGTTCATTTTTATCGTTCACCACATCCGATTCCTTTTCGAGATTATGCCTTTTAGGAAAATTGAAAAGCAAAGAAGTGAGTACGGGAATAAAAAATATAGAAATGCTCAGTGCCGAAGTGATAAGGTCGCCCCAAATGGTAGGATGCTCTCCAAGAGGAAGATCTTTTCCTTGCGAATTTAAACAGGCTTGAGGCCCTTCCAGAAAAAGTGCGAATGAAGAACAGGGATAAAAATGCGTAATAATAGAAAGCGAAAGTTTGGTTCCCAGAATGCCGATGACCAGATAAGCGCAGGTATTCAGAAAAGGATATTTTTCCATCAGCTTCACAAACCCCGTGGCTACAAAGCGCATGGTAAGTATGCCGATAAAAACGCCTAACCAGATAAGGATAATATTTTTGGTGTAAGCATTCGCCGCTATTACATTATCAATAGAAAAAGCAAGGTCCATCAATTCCACCAGGATAACCGTAGCCCAAAATGGACCGAATGCACCCAGCGTTTTTCGATAAAGCCAGCTTTTATGTTTCATTTCCAGCTCCTCTTCAATCGTGTGTACGTCATTCTTCTTTCTCGATAGGAAAAAATGCCGTAGTGCCAATATCAAAAGATAAAAACCACCAATAGGCTTGAACCACCAAATCTGAATAAGCACCGCCGCAAACACAAGACATATACCCCTGAACACATAAGCACCGATAATCCCATACTTCAACGCCTTCTTACGCTGATCCTTCGGAAGATCTAACACCATAGTAGCAAGTACCGCAGCATTATCTACCGACAACAAACTCTCAATAAGTATAAGATTAACAACTACACTCAAAGAAGCTAAAGGCTGCGTAGCTATCTGTTCAAGTAGATCATTCAAATGCTCTAAGACCATCACATTTTTCTCTATGAAGCGTCAAAGGTATTGCATTACCCAACAGAAACTTTTTTAGTGAAGAAACAGATTTTTCACTGCCGGATAAGATGATAACTATGGGTAACACCATTGCTAAAAACACTGAGCATATACGTACCCGGAGTCAAATTTGCCGATGAGATGGATATACTGTCTGCGGTTGCAAATTGTTGCCATACGCGTCGTCCATTTATGTCTGTAAGCGTAAGTGGGGATTTTACTGGAAGGTTTTTTACCAACCAGGAAGATGTGGTTGGATTTGGATATACTTCAATTTTGTTCCCACTAATGGATTCAATATTTAAAATGGTAGGGTCGTTTGTAAAAAGTAAAACCTTGTTGAGTATATGATTTTGCGGATCTATACCCATCCCTGTCATTTGCTTGCTCCATTGAAACGAATAGTATTGAACATTGTGGTCATTCAACACCCTTACCACGGTGTCGCCCTGCGCCGACTTTAGTTGTATCTCAATAGGTATCTTAAACACACTTACAGAGCTGGGTTTACTTGTAGCCTGGTTGAGTCTGATGACAATATTGTTGCCATTTTGCGCCCATTTACCGCTGTAAGTGGGGTAGCCCTCCTTGTACACCCATTGGTGGAAAAAAGTATCAAGATCAATGTTCGATACCTGCTCTGCAAGATTTTTCAGATCATCGGTTGTTGCTGTTTTGTATTTATACTGTTGATGATAATCGCGCAGAAGCTGGAAAAACAAGGTGTCGTCATTTATCATGTAGCGTAGCATGTGTGCAACTGCTGCACCTTTATTGTAAGTAAGCCTACTGCTGTATATTCTACTTTCCTGCGTGGTATCGTCAACATATACCGAGCCGCCAAGTGCTGCCATTGCAGTATTAAATACTGGCGTTCGGGCAGCGAGCATTGCGTTTTGCCCCCAGAATTTTTCAATGAATAATTGCTCGCAGTAGGTTGCCCATCCTTCATTCAGCCACATGTCTTTCAACGATTGGCAGGTAACGCTATTGCCCCACCATTGGTGCGCCAGTTCGTGTGCAATCAAAGTAATATCGAGCGAGCCAAGCGACACCATAGTTTGGTTTTCCATGCCGCCGCTAAGGGGAGTCATGCAGATGCCTATCTTCTCTTTATCATAAGGATACCGACCAAAAATGGACGAGAAATAATTAATGATATGCTCTATAGAATCAAGTTCATCTTGATGTTGTTGTAAAACCGATGGCACATCGTAAATGTAGTTTTGCACCAGCATGGAATCGCCATTAGTAAACTGCATGAAATAATTATACTCCGTATAAGGTGCAATTGAAAAAGACAAAAGATAATAATCTACAGGGTAGCGCGTACTCCACTCATACCGGTTATTATTAACCCCCACAGCTGTTACATTCTTCAACACCCCATTACTTGCCACCTTCAAACCCGCAGGCACAGATATCCATATATCTGCCGAATCAATCTTATCCGTCAGCGACTGCTTACAAGGAAACCAATCACGCGAATGAATAGCCGCACTCACAGTATGCGTCACCTGTACCGGCACCGAAGCATCCGTCTGGTTCAAAATCCCATTTGTAAAAAAACCAGTTCCACCAGTAGGCGCACCGTGGTAGAAAACAGCCACACTAAAAACACTATTTTGCGAAAGCGCATTATTCAACGTTATCCTTCTCACAGCACTATTCACACTACTTACCGGGTACAACTGTCCATTCACCTTTGCAGAATCAATAGTCAGCCCACTACTCAGCTCAAAATAATAATCCACCATACTCGGCGCCACCACCTTTGCCACCGTAGTTGCCTCCCCCCATATAGCTGTAGAAGCATTCGTAGCACTCAAGTCCAATTTCACATACTGCACATCATAGTCATCCTCCTGTGGCACAGCAATACTCCTCTTAAACTTAGCAACATCTTTACCACTACAAAACCCAATCGCATCCACCTGCACACACAACCACAGCATCCCAATTGCAAAAAACTTTCTCATACCCAATATTACTTATACCGTAAATCTACACATTCCATCCCCACATCCCATCACACCCCCTAACTTTACAAACATGAAACAACTCATCCTCCTCCTCCTCATAGCCACCATCACCGCCTGCACCAATGCCCAAACCCTCACCCCCGACCCCTTCCACCACGCCCTCACCACCGACACCACCATACAACTCCTCGACGTCCGCACCCCCGACGAATACAACCAAGCTCACATACCCCACGCCACCCTCATAAACATAAACGACCCACACTTCGAAACCCAAATCCACACCCTCCACATCACCCGCCCCGTATACCTCTACTGCCACTCCGGCCGCCGCAGCCGCACCGCAGCCACCATCCTCAAAAAACACGGCTTCCACACCGTAGTAGAGCTAAAAGGCGGCATCGAAGCCTGGCAACAAGCCGGCAAACCCACCACCACACCCTAACGCTTAAAAATCTTTTTGCCCCCAGCCCCGTTGCTACTATCAGGCCGCCGTTGCGTCGCACTCTTGTACGCCTTTCTCCCTATTCAGCTTTTCCCCCATTCCCCCATCCTTCCCCGCCACCGCACACTCCCAGCGCACGCCCCCCTCCAAAAGGGTAGACAGGCCCACCCGCCGCAATGCTCAACCCACAGGCTTGCCCAAAACCTCTGGAAGATCGCGTGCTGGGAGTAGAGGATTGCTTGCAGGCCGTGGAGGAATGGGTGCAGGGCATGGAGGATCACGTGCAGGGCATGGAGGATCGCGTGCAGGGCTTGGAGGATTGCTTGCAGGCCTCCCTGCAAGCAATTATTGGCAGTTCTTAAGCTATTCTCCGCCATTTTTACAGATGGCTGGAGGGTTTTTGTAGGTGACGGGAAGGGTTTTGAGCGGGACTTTTGGTGTTTCATTAGATGGTTTGTAAATTAATGTGCATTATATATTGTGTGCTTGCGCGGCATTTTGCCTCATAGTTTCTCGTGCTGTCGGGTGTTTCCACCCGACAGGGGGAGCGGGTAACTGGGGGAAAAGCCCAATAGTAGAAAAGGCCACGAACGGTGCTATCGCCCCTAAAGCCAAATAGTAGCAATGGCCTCTGGACCAAAAAAATTAAACATTCATTTACATTTGCCGCCGATTAATACACATATATGCGCGTAGCCTTAGTCGGTGCCACAGGTCTTGTAGGCAGCACCATGCTTCAAATACTTCAGGAAAGAAACTTTCCCATCTCCCGGCTACTACCCGTAGCCAGCGAGCGCAGCGTAGGCAAAAGCCTTCACTGGAAAGGGGAGGAGCACACCATCCTTAGCGTAGAGGAGGCTATAGCGCAGCAGCCGCAGCTGGCACTGTTTAGCGCGGGTGGTGGCGCATCGCTCGCACTTGCCCCCCGCTTTGCCGATGTGGGGTGCAGGGTTATAGACAACTCAAGCGCCTGGCGTATGGATGCTACTAAAAAGCTGGTAGTGCCGGAGGTAAATGGGCATGTGCTGGGTATGGATGATTTTATAATTGCCAACCCAAATTGTTCTACCATTCAGATGGTGATGGTATTGCAGGCATTGCACCAAAAGTATGGGGTGAAGAGGGTGGTGGTGAGCACGTACCAGCGTGTTACCGGCACCGGGCAAAAGGCTGTGCAGGAATTGATGGATGAGCGTAGCGGTGGAGATGGTTGTGGGGTGTATCCGCATCGTATAGATTTGAATTTGCTGCCGCATATAGATGTGTTTACGGACAATGGCTACACCAAAGAAGAAATGAAGATGGTGAAGGAAACGTGTAAGATAATGGGCGATGAAACGATAAGAGTTTCGGCTACGGCGGTGCGTGTACCGGTAATGGGCGGGCATAGTGAAAGTGTGAATGTGGAGTTGCATAATGATTTTGGTAGTGAAGAAGAAGTGAGGGAGGTGCTTGGGGCATTTCCGGGTATAGTGGTGGTAGATAAGCCGGAGAATAATGAGTACCCCATGCCGTTGTATGCACAGGGAAAGGATGATGTGTTTGTAGGAAGAATACGCAGAGATTACTCTCAGGCAAATACACTGAACTGCTGGATAGTATCTGACAATCTTAGGAAAGGAGCTGCTACCAATGCGGTGCAAATAGCGGAGTATATGTTGGAGAAAAGGCTATTGTAGGGGATGTCTTGATAGTGTCATTTCTTTGTCAATTGATTGCGGTCATCGTTTTGGGTATAAGTGCGCCTGTACTTTTGCGCTATAAATAAATAACGAAAGATGAGACTGAAAACTTTACTAATAGCAGGGGCGGTGGCGCTTTCTTCGCAAGTAAATGCACAAGGCTGGGTAGATGACTCTGTGACGATGGGTGCGGGTTACGCAAACGATGTATTTTATAGTTTAAAGAACGGAGCACACCCAGCGGTTGCAAATAGTAACTGGCATCTTGCATTTCAAATGATACCTCCCGGCCCTGGTAACGTGAGCATATTAGCCAATCATGTACAAGCAGGCGTAAAAGTATATTCGCTACACATGCGCGCTGCAACCAATTTTACCTCACTCACTCCCGCAGATACAATAGGAAAGACAGGTGCAGGCTTTGAATTGTTCAATGCCGATTCAAATTGGAACTATGGCGCGTTCAATCGCATGAATAATCCAAGCGATCAGTTTGATTATAGCTGGGGCCTGTATAACATGTCCACCCATAACGTAGTAGGAGATTCATTGTACCTGGTGACAGTCGCAAACCTTACAGGCCCGCAAGCGTATAAGGTTTGGGTAAAACAATATGTAAGCAACCCCGCAGATTCTGTACAATGGCAGGTGCGTATTGCAGACTTCGATGGTAACAACGATACTACTATTAGGATTTATCGTAAACCGGGTTTCACCGACAGACTTTTTGCTTACTTCAATCTCAATACTAAAACTATCACCGACCGTGAACCATCTCGTTCTGCATGGGATGTTTTATTTACCCGGTATAAGGAGTACATACCTGGTGCACCTGGTGTTCCGTATTACAGTGTAATGGGCGTGCTTTCAAACGTCAATGTTACTGTGTATGAAAAGAAGCTTGCAACAGACGACGATACCATTGGATATGCAGGTTATGCTTACGATGACAAGCTGAATGAAATAGGCTCTGACTGGAAAACCTTTATTAATCCAGGGCCATGGACATTTGCAGACAGCACTTACTACTTCGTAAAAACTCCAAACACTAATGAATACTGGCAACTTCATTTTACCAATTTTGGTGGCGCTGCCGATGGGAAGGTTGTGTTTAAAAAACGTTTTCTCGGTTCTTTCACAACAAATGTTGCAGGCATCAATACCCCAATTAATACTTACAAGCTGGTTCCTAATCCCGCTAACAATGATGTAAGCATATTGATTGATACAAAAGATGCTGTGAAAAACGCACGGCTTATAGTTACAGATCTTACCGGACGGGTAGTGTTTAATAATGTAGTGAGTGTAAACAATGGCTTGAACGCATTCACTGTAAATACCTCCAACGTAGCGTCTGGTACTTACATGGTTACCGTTACTAACGGAGCATGGAAAGCAACTGAAAAACTTATAGTACAACACTAAAATGTTGCTGAGAAATCAATTTTAAAAGTTCAGTTGCTGAAGTGGGCAGCTGAACTTTTTAAGTTATAGAACTTATGTTGTCAAGATTATTTACACTGCTTATTTTGTTCATAGCGTTTCATGCAGGTGCGCAAAGCGTAACTGTGCATGTGCAAAATGGAGAGAGTAGGGAAGCACTTGAGTTTGCCTATGTAAATGTGTACAATAGTGAGCGTGTATTGCAAAGCAGCACTCTGACCGATGAGGATGGAAATGCTACTGTGATGATAAATGATTTTCCTGCAAAGCTTGAAGTTGTTGCCACGGGCTATACTTCTTTCTCACTGCCCATAAAAACCATTACCAATCAGGAAATAAAAGTGTCGCTTGAAAAAAGATTTGCTGCGCTAAACGAAGTGATTGTGACTGGCGTAGCGGCACCAATAAAAGCACAGAACGCACTGGCATCTTACAAGGTAATAACAGCAGCAAGTATAAAAGCGCAAGGTGCCATCACATTAAACGAAGTGCTTGCCAACCAACTAAACACAAACATTTCTAACGATGGTATTCTAGGTGCCGGTGTAAGAATGCAAGGCATGGGTGGCGACAAGGTGAAAACCCTGATTGATGGTATAGCTGTAAATGGCAGAGAAGGCGGAAACGTAGATATGGGGCAGATCAGCTTGTTTAATGTGGAGCGAATAGAAATGGTGCAAGGACCTATGAGCATCATTTATGGCTCCGATGCGTTGGGTGGTGTAATCAATGTAATAGAAAAGCAAAACCGTAAACCTTACGAACTGCAAGCCACTGCCAACTACGAATCTATCGGCAAATACAACTTCAACATTGGGGGCGCAAAATCGTGGAAGAAACACAGTGTGAATCTTGGCGGTGGAAGAAACTATTTTCAGGGATGGAAATACCTCGACCAGCCTGTAGGGTACAATAAAGATTCTGCACTGGCACAGCGCCACATGCTCTTCAAGCCAAAGGAACAATACGTGGCAAATGCAGGCTACCAATACCGCGCAACATCTGGTTTTAAAGCAAGCCTCGCTACCAACTTCCTCAAAGAAAATGTAACAAACAAAGGACCTATACAAAGCTACAACCCCCTGAGCGGTGTAAACGCAATGGACGAATACTACTACACCACACGATCTAACAACAGACTATCGCTGGAAGGAAAAATAAACAACAAAGCCACCTGGCAAATACTTAGCGGCTACGCATACTATCGCCGTGTGCGAAACACCTACATCACCGATCTCACCACACTTACCCAAGACCTGTCCTCTGCCCAGGGCGTGCAAGACACTTCCGTATTTCAAGACATTACCAGCCGCGGCATGTACCAAAACAAATACAAACACTTTGAGCTTACCGCAGGCTACGATATAACATTGCAAAACGGAATAAGCCGGAAAATAACCGGCGACAACCACACCATAAACGACTATGCAGCTTTCGCCCTCGCAACCTTCCCCTTCTTCAAAGAAAAACTAAAACTACAAACAGGGCTGCGTGCCGCACACAACACCAAATTCCAATCCCCCCTTATACCCGCCGTAAATATCCTCCTCTCTCTAAACGAAAAGCTGCAACTACGCGCCTCCTATGCAAAAGGCTTTCGCGCACCATCCCTCAAAGAAATGTACCTAAGCTTTGTAGATGCCAACCACGCACTTACCGGCAACCAAAACCTCCGGGCAGAAACCGGACACCACCTCCAGCTATCCCTATCCCGCAACCTCTATAAAAAGCAAAACAACTACGCACAACTGGTGCTAACCACCTTTTACAACCACGTAAAAAACGGCATAATGCTCGTACCCCTTCGCCCACAAGACAGCACCAGCATCCAATACTCTTACGGCAACCTCTCCCAGCAAAAAAACATAATTGCCAACCTACAGCTACAAGGCCAGTGGCAAAACATTTACTACACCCTCGGCTATGCCTACAACCGCACATTTGCCCAGGCAGGCTACCAAGCCTTCAACGCCCAAGAACTCAACGCCAATGTGTTTTACTACTACAAAAAAGCAAAGCTCCACTTCGCCACATTCTACAAATACACCGGTGCCCAACCCTTCCTCCGCGCCAGCATAGATGGCAGCGCCAACTTCGACGGCCGCCAGCCAGCCTACCACATGCTCGATGCATCGGTAGAAAGAAAACTCTGGAAAAACAAAGCAAGCATAGTAGCCGGCGTAAAAAACATAATGGATGTGCAACGCCTGCATGCCAGCGGACTAAGCACCGGCGGCATACACAGCGGCGGCGGCACTATGAACTTTTTGCCACGCAGCATATTTACCACCCTTCGCCTCACACTCGATTAGCAAAACCCGCCACATATTTTTTCTTTTTGGCCCCCGGCCCCGTTGCTACTATCCGGCCGCCGTTGCGTCGCACTCTTGTACGCCTTTCTCCCTACTGGGCATCCTCCCCGCGCCGGAGGGTTGCCGATTGCTTTGTTTATTTCCAAAAATGCTTTGTGGACGATATATTGCGCGGACTTGAGCATGGGCTTTATTATACATACTGCCTAATAAGACGCGTTGACTGCTGGGCAAAACGGGCTGAGGATTGCTTTAGACAGGTTAACAATTGGCTTCGACACACCGTCGGAACTAATCGTCAGGGTGTCGGAGGCAATCGTCAGAGCGTCGGAGGCAATCGTCAGGGTGTCGGAGGCAATCGTCAGGGTGTCGGAGGCAATC
>CALMWT010000191.1 GCA_937870855.1 uncultured Taibaiella sp. | reverse complement strand
ATTTTTCCTAAACCAATAGAGAAAAACTCCGCCACCGCGCGGAGTTTTTTGATTTGGCAAACTGCCCACTTTCGGAAACCACTATCTCCATAAACACAACTGAAAAACAGCCACCGCATTCCTTTCAACCTTAGCGTAACATTGGCTACTTTCGCATTGCTATGGAAAAAAAGGAAAGAAAGCCGGTTTACTACAGCGAATACCTTCAGCTCGATAAAATACTGAATGCACAGCAACCAGAAAGCGGCAAAGAAGGCATCCGTGCAGATGATGAAATGTTGTTCATCATCATTCATCAGGCCTATGAACTTTGGTTCAAACAGGTGTTGCATGAACTGAACATCATCCGCAGCATTTTCAAACAAGCCAACATTCCTAACAACAGTCCTGATGTTTACAACTCTGTGCATCGCATGAAACGTGTGTGCCGGATTCTCGAAATAGGGGTAGGACAACTGGGGATAATCGAAACAATGACACCGTTAGATTTCCTTGATTTCCGCGATTTGCTACGCCCTGCCTCTGGTTTTCAGAGCATTCAATTCAAAATGATTGAAGCATCATTGGGTTTGCAATTTGCAAAACGACACGGACAAAATTATTACCTCTCTCAGCTTACACCAGACGACGTAGAAAGAGTAAAAAAAGCAGAAGCAGAAGAAAGTTTACTCGTGCTAATCAATCGTTGGTTGGAGCGAATGCCCTTTATAAAAGGTGGTAGTTACTGGAAAGAAATGAACAGCGATAAACCATTTTGGCAACAATACCGAGCAGCTTACGAAAACAGTTTGCAGGATGTAGAGAAAGCCAACCTCAATACGTTCGATATGCTGCTGATGAACGATGCAGACTACCCGACAGACAGAGGCTTTAGCGCTGATGCAAACAGAAATGCACTTTTCATTATGCTCTACCGCGACCACCCGCTTTTGCATCTTCCCTACGAATTACTGAGTACGCTTTTGGAAATAGATGAACTTCTTAGCCTTTGGAGACACAGACATATCCACATGGTGCAGCGCACAATTGGTAAACGTGTGGGAACAGGAGGAAGCAGCGGCGCAGAATACCTTCGCAACGCAGCCGATAGCCATTATGTTTTTAAAGAACTGGCAGAACTTACTTCATTTTTATTGCCAAGACACATGCTGCCGCAACTTCCTCCAGATTTAATTCGCGATCTAAGCTACACGCACTAAAAAAGATGTCGCTGGCAATCGAAATTTCGAATCTGCACAAAATGTATTCCGGCGCATGGAGTCCTGCGCTTGATAGTTTTTCATTTCAGGTAAGAAAGACGCAGATCATGGGCTTGCTGGGACCAAACGGTGCAGGAAAAACAACTTGCATCAACATCATTTGTGGATTGGTAAAACGCGACAAAGGAAAGGTTTCCATTTTCGGAAAAGATCCTGCAAATAATATTCAACAAATAAGGAAGGAAATAGGAGTAGTGCCTCAGCAAATCGCTTTGTTTGGCAACATGACGGCGTGGGAAAACTTCAGATATATCGGGAGACTTTACGGACTAAATGAAGCAACGATAAAAGAGCGTGCGCATAATTTATTAAGCAGGTTAGGATTGCTGCAACATGCGGATAAAAGAATTGGCAGATACAGTGGAGGTATGAAACGCAGGGCAAATATCATTGCATCTTTGCTGCATGAACCAGCACTCATAATTCTCGATGAACCGACTGCCGGCGTGGATGTGCAAAGTCGTGCATTGATCCACGATTTTCTGATCGAATACCATAAAAAAGGAAAAACCATTCTCTACACTTCCCATCATTTAGACGAAGCAGAAGAACTGTGTGACGAAGTAGTGATAATTGATGAAGGGAAATTTATCATTAGCGGTACGCCCAAAGACCTCATTGAACAAACGGCACAACAAACAAACTGCAAGAAACTAGAAGACGTTTTTCTTCATTATACCGGACACTCAGTGAGGGATTAAAACTGATGAAAAAAATCACCGCAACAATTATCAAAGAATGGATCATGCTGCGCAGAGATGCAGCAGGATTGATGTTGTTGTTTCTGATGCCGGCAATTCTGATAGTAGTAATGGCACTGGTGCAAGACGCTCCTTTCCGCGATTATCAGGAGTTGCGTTTTGATCTTTTGTTGGTGGATGAAGATGGTGGAAGTCTTGCATCAGAAATAAAAAACGGATTGAAACAAAGCAAAAATTTCAACGTAATCGAACAAATTAATGGACAACAACTAACTGATGCCGAACTAAAAAAACAGTTACAAAAAGGAGCGTATCATGTAGGCATAGTGATACCGAAAGGAGCAACGGCAGAAGTTGCCAATAGTGCCAACCTGATTGCAAACAACATATCGAAAAAGCTGGGGCTTGGAGGCACAATGCCTGCACGAGAAAGTCGTGGGAATAGTTATGTTCGGCTATATTTTGATCCGGTTTCAAAACCTACATTTCGCACATCAATTTCCTTTGCACTCGATCGTTTTATTACCTATTCCTGCTCCAATATTTTAGTGCAGCGAATTTCAAAACTGAGCAAGCTGGCTGGCGATACCGCATCGGCAAACGATGACTTCAAAAAAGTTTTTCAAGGAATTGGAATAAGAGAAGAGGTGCTGAATGACAAACACAACGACAAGGCGCATATCAATTCTGTGCAGCACAATGTTCCTTCCTGGGCTATTTTCGGAATGTTCTTTATCGTTATTCCTATTGCCGGCCACATGATAAGAGAGCGAGAGGATGGAAGTGCGGTGCGGATAGAATTGATCCCGAATGCTTTTCGATTAGTGGCTATGGGACGAATCCTTTTTTACACCATCATTTGCAGCGTACAGTTTTGGGTGATGGCTGCCATTGGTTTGTGGATACTTCCGTTTTTAGGATTGCCATCGCTCTACATGGGTGCACATGGCTGGGTGTTGATTCCAGTTTCTATTTCTATTGCTTACGCAGCTACCGCTTTCGGCTACTTCACCGGCGCGCTTTTTAAAACCACCAACCAGGCTATGCCGTTTGGCGCAATTTCAATCGTCATACTTTCTGCAATGGGAGGACTTTGGGTTCCGGTAGAATTGCTTCCTTCGGTAATGCAAAAAGTGGCAATGATTTCACCGCTGCACTGGGGGCTGGAATCTGTTCACCATATTATTCTTCGAAATGGAAACTTCGGTGATGTAATCAAACACATCGTATTCCTTCTTTGCTTTGGAAGCATTTTGTGGATGATCAGTATTTATAAAAACACCTCCAGAATCAAAGGGATATAAAAAATGCTCCTTGCGGAGCACTTTTTATTTATCATATCTCATTTCATTTGCGGGCTGCGTTTTTGAACCTTTCTGTTTCATGGCACGGTGCTCCATCATTTTCTTTTTGCGCTCTGCTTTTTGTGCCTGATACTTTTCCATTTGCACGGGAGTAAGAATTGATTTCAGCTTTTCCTCTCTTTGCGCACGCAAGATTTTAAGCTTCGCTTTCCGGTCTTCATTTGTCTGCTTCAGAGATTTTGCCGATTCTTTATTCAACTCCAGCACTTGCTGCTTTTGCTGGGCATTTAGCTCTAAACTTTTAGCCATTTTCTCGGTTTGCTTTTCCGCACGTTGTTCAGGACTTATGTTGTGTCGTCCATCACGCTTTTTCATTTCCTGGGCCTGTGTGCTTGCAGTCATGCCTATAGCAAGTGCTGCCATCAAAATCATTTTCTTCATTCTTATGGATTTGTAACTAAGACCTGAAAAGAATAAGATGGTTTAAACGCAAACTGATAATTAAAAGTTAAGAGGCTACTGCTTTATAACTCTGCTATGCGATTGTTTTCCTTCTTTAAAAAAATGAAAGAAATAAACACCTGCTGGTAGCGGATTGAGGTCAATTACAGTTCGGGATCCGTGAAGCTTTCTTTTTAAGATCAATTCGCCCGTTATCGCAAACACTTTAAGCTCGCTGTTCAAAAAGTTTTCAGGTAAATCAAGATGCACAATTCCCGAAGTAACGGTAGGAAAAACGTGAACTGAAGTGGGTGTTTTTTCCTGAGCTACAAAGTTTGGTTGAATCATTGAATGCACTTTTCCCAACCAACAATCAGAGTTGCCCCAATTAAATGAGACATCGCCGGAGTCGGAAGTTGTACTTGCTGAAAAAAGAAAAGTGGTAGGAGAAAGCGCCATAATGCTTGTAGCAAATTCATTGTTGTAACCGCCGTAACAATGTTCCCATTGAAGATCGCCCGTGTTGTTGGTCATTAATACCCACACATCCGAAGACACACTGTCGTGATTGAAATTTACATCTCCGTCATAGGAATAAGAATAGCCTGTAAGCATATATCCTTGTCCATCGAAAGCGGGAGTAATATCTCTCACGGCATCGTCCCAGCTACCACCATAATTTTTCGACCACTGCAATTGCCCATTTCCATCAATAGAAAATAGCCAGGCATCATTACGCCCTTTGTGATTGCTGATATCATGATTGTTGGAGCGGGTTTCTCCGATCAAAATATAATTGCTTCCTGCTTTTTGAATTTTCCAGATGTCGTCATTATCCGATCCTCCATAGTTTTTTTTCCATTGCAGGCTACCTGCTGCATTTACTTTTAGTACCCAGCCATCCGACAATCCCTTTCCACCCGCAATATCGCCGTCGTTCGATGTTGCTGAACCTGCAATAAGATATCCGCCATCATTGGTCGTAACAATCGAGTGTCCTATTTCATACTTAGTTCCGCCAAAAGTTTTTTCCCAAACCAGTCCACCAATACTATTTACTCTCACTAACCAAAGATCAGAGCCGCCCTTCATGTTTGCCACATCATGATTGCTCGACATGGTATAACCGGTAATAACAAAACCACCATCCTGAATTTGAACCAGATCAAAAAAATAATCGGGCTGTGTGCCTCCGTATGTTTTGTGCCACTGCACGTTTCCTGAACTGTCGAGTTTTAGAAGCCAGGCATCGCCCAGCCCGCGCATACTATTAATTCCTCCTTCAATGTTGGAAGAGTAAGTATGCCCACAGATTACAAAGCCACTGTCTTTAGTTCGGTAAAAATTAGTAGCTACATCATTACCTGCGCCACCAATTGTTTTCTCCCAGATAATATTTCCCGCAGTATCCAGTTTCACTAACCATACATCAATAAAACCCTTCAGAAAAGAAACGTTACCGTCAAATGATTGCGTAGCGCCACAAAAAACATAACCATCTTTTATGGGAAGAAGTCGCGGACTGTTATCAGGTCGGCTGCCGCCATAAGTTTTTTGCCATAGCAATGTTTGACCATTAAGATTGTATGCAACGAAACTTAGCGTAAGTGCAAAAAGCAAAGTAGAAAGTCTGATCATTTGGAGGAAATTGTATCCGAAAAATACTCGGTATTCAATTGCCCATAATCATTAAACAGTAATTTTTTCTTACGCCAGTTCTATCCATACCGGAGCGTGATCGCTGGTTTTTTCCCAGCCCCGAACGTGATGATCTACTCCCCCCGCTTTCAATCTCGTAGCAATTTCAGGACTCAGCAAAAAATGATCTATGCGCAAACCTGCATTGCGTCCGTAGGCATTGCGGAAGTAATCCCAAAAAGTATAAATCACTTCATCAGGATAAAGTTTTCGGATGGCATCTGTCCAACCCTGTGCTAATAAATTCTGAAATGCGGCTCGGGTTTCCGGACGAAACAAAGCATCATTTACCCAACGTTCGGGTTTATACACATCTATTTCTGTTGGCATCACATTGAAGTCTCCGGTCAAAATTGTAGGTTTCTTTTCAGTGAGCAAGTGGTGTGCATGTTTGTTTAATCGCTCAAACCAGCGAAGCTTATAATCGAATTTTGGTCCAGGTGCAGGGTTTCCATTCGGCAAATACAAACCACCAATTACAAGGCCTTCAATCTCTGCTTCTATATATCTGCTTTGCACATCCTCATCATCGCCGGGAAGTGTGCGCGTGTGTTCTTTTATTTCCAATCCGCGTGTCAAAATTGCTACACCGTTCCAGCTTTTTTGTCCATGCCATATTGCATTGTAGCCCGCAGTTTTTATCGCTCCCTCAGGAAATTTTTCTTGTGGCGCTTTCAATTCTTGCAGACAGACAATATCAGGCTGTGCCTCTTCAAGCCAGCGAAGCAATACGGGAAGTCGTCCGTTAATTCCATTTACATTGTAGGTTGCAATTTTCATGTCTGACGTTTTTATTCTTCCACAAAATTCAAATCCTTTCCAAAAGTTTCTTCGGTAAAGATGGTGGCCACTACAGTAATGGTCATAACAATTGCACCAGTAGTTGCCGCTGCTCCCAAAAAAGTTTGCTTAGTTTGTAGCCAGGTAAACAGCATGGTGATGAGCGGCAAAGAACCACGCACCATGTTTGGAACTGTTGTGGCTGCAGTGGCGCGAAGATTAGTACCAAAATGCTCTGCTGCCATCGTTACAAAAATGGCCCAAAAACCGGTACCAAAACCTAACAATGCACAGATCATATACATCTGATTTGCCGTTCCGTTTTCCTGCTGAAAGAAAAGAAAGATAGCCATTGCTGTGATGACATAAAAAACATAAAGCGCTTTCTTTCTGCTTTTCAAAGCCTGACTTAGCAAACCGATCAACACATCGCCAATAGAAATTGCAACGTAAGCAAACATCACTGCTTTCCCAGGATTGATTTCTTCTTGGATGCCAAATGCTTTTCCAAACTCACGGGAAAAAGATACAAGAATGCCGATAGCATACCATGTGGGCAAACCTATCAGTATGCTGAGTATGTACTTTTTGAATCGCTTCCAATTGTTGAAGAACATGAAAAAATTTCCCTTGCTGATGCCTGTTTTTTCCATGTCCTTAAACATGCCGGATTCAAACACACTGATGCGAAGTAATAGCAACAATAAACCAAGCCCGCCTCCAATAAAATAACAGACACGCCAATCGAACATCTGCGCAATAAAATAGGCAAGGACAGCACCTGTTAGCCCCACTCCGGCAACAACAGACGTAGCAATGCCTCGCTTTTCTTTCGGGATTAATTCACTAACCAATGTGATGCCTGCGCCAAGTTCTCCTGCAAGCCCAATGCCCGCAATAAATCTTGCCAGCGAATACTGCTCTGCTGTTTGCACAAAACCATTGGCAATATTGGCAAGCGAGTAAAGCAAAATGGAGCCAAACAATACAGAAAGCCTTCCTTTTTTGTCGCCCATAACGCCCCAGATTATGCCGCCAATCAGCAAGCCAAACATTTGATGACCGATAATATCCATACCCTGATCGCGAATCATCTCATCGCTCAGCCCCAGACTTTTTAGGCTTTGCACACGAACAATACTGAAAAGCAGCAAATCATAGATGTCAACAAAATAACCGAGCGCGGCAACAATGACGGGAATGCTGAAAAGAGAAATGGACTTTTGAGGCTGCATAGAGGTAAAAAAAAATGCGCCGTTTTACGGGCGCATAATAATATAAAAAGGACAGGAATTATTTGAACTCTAATGCTTTGGAATTTACTTTTTATCGTGGCTTGAAAAAGTTTCTTCCACTATATCTTTCCCTACCTCGAGTGTAGGATCTTTCTTTTTAGAGAAGAACATTTTAAAGATTACCGGTGCGGTGGTAACAAACACGATCAAGAGAATTATTTTCTCCAGATTATTTTTTACCCACTCATTGTTGCCCAACAAATATCCAAGCAACATCATGCTTATCACCCACGCAAAGCTTCCCAAAACGTTGTAAAAAACAAACTTCTTAAAATTCATTTTCACAATACCTGCCACTATGGGTGCAAACGTGCGGACAATTGGTAGAAAGCGCGCAAGCACAATAGCGCCGCCGCCTTTCTTTTCATAAAATTCCTTTGCCTGAATAAGATGTTTGCGCTTGAATAGCCAGGTATCTTTTCGTTCGAATAATATGGGGCCTGTTTTCTGCCCAAACCAGTAACCGACAAAATTTCCAAATATCCCGCAAATGCTTATGATCAGCATCCAGAAAACGAGATCAACAGGGCCTGCCATCAATGGTGCCGCCAAAGTGGAGTTGGCAACAATAAGACCGGAAACAAAAAGCAACGAATCGCCGGGCAAAAAGAAACCTACAAACAATCCGGTTTCCGCAAATACAATCAGTGCAACAAGATACAAGCCGCCATGCGCCATAATCCAGTCTGCATTCATAAGGTTCTTCAGAAATTCTATTAAGTCCTGCATAAAAATTTAAAGGCGTGAAAATAGGGAATTTGGGTGAGTAGTTGGCTTGTTCAATGATGATTTGCACCCTTGAAGAATACAATTAACGAATCAATTATCTCCCAAGATGAACAACTCTAATCCTCCAACGAATTCTCCCACTTACTAACTACTGCGGTTGCGACACTGTTTCCCACCACATTTGTGGCGCTTCGTCCCATGTCGAGCAAAGGATCTATGCCGAGTAACAATGCAAGTCCTGCTTCGGGAATATCAAAGGTTGCAAGCGTTCCTGCAATTACCACAAGGGACGCACGAGGCACACCGGCAATGCCTTTACTGGTAAGCATCAGCACCAACAACATGCTCATTTGCGTAGCATAATCGAGATGAATACCGTAAGACTGTGCAATGAATAAAGAAGCAAACGTCATGTACATCATCGAGCCATCGAGATTGAAAGAATAACCCAGCGGCAAAACGAAACTCACAATCTTATTCTTACAGCCAAAACGTTCCAATTCCATCATGGTTTTAGGAAACGCAGCTTCACTACTGCTGGTACTAAAAGCAAGAATAATCGGTTCTTTGATTCTCTTTAAAAGTGTGAATATTCTTCGCTTGATAAAAACAGAACCCGCCAACAAAAGAATGATCCAAAGCACCAACAAACCGAAATAAAATTCGCCAATAAAAATGGAATAGGTTTTCAGAATACCCAAACCTTGCTTTGCAATTATTGCAGTCATAGCACCGAAAACGGCAAGTGGCGCAAAGTTCATTACATAAGCTGTTACCTTAAGAATTACATGCGCTATTGCATCAAAAGCTTTGATCACAATCTGCCCGGGTTCACCAATGGCTGCTGTTGCTACTCCAAAGAAAAGGGCAAACACCACAATCTGTAGAATTTCATTTTTAGCCATTGCCTCAATCACACTTTGCGGAAATACATGGTAAAGAAAATCTCTCAGTGACAATGCAGACTTTGCGATGCCGGTTTCGTTCGTGTCGGGCAACGGAAGATTCATAGCAATACCAGGCTCGAAAAGATTAACGAGTATCATTCCAAGCAACAAACTCATAAACGATGCGCCAAAAAACCATGCAAGTGTTTTCCCTCCTATTCTGCCTACAGACTTTATATCGCCAAGCTTTGCCACTCCCACCACAAGCGTTGAAAACACAAGTGGCGCAACGATCATTTTTATAAGCCGCAGAAAAATATCTGCAAGCAAAGAAAATGGTTCGAGCTTGCTGTCGCGGGCATTGAGTGCCGCGGTGCGAACAGAAGAAATTTGGCTTTTTTGTGTGCTAAGTGAATGATAAGCGGAGGAGGTAGTATCAGTGATACCTACTAATTCTTGCTTTATAGACTTGAGGCTCTCTTCCGCTTGCGCAAGTTGAATATTATCCGGCTTTATGTAGGTGCTATTTAAAATAAAACCCAAAGCTATACCCGCAATTAGTGCAATGATGATATAAAGCGTGAGTCGGCTTCCTTTCTTAGCCTCAGTTGGTTCGTGCATGGTGGGGATAAAAGTAAAAAGAGTTGAGAAGAAAAACTTAGCGATATACGAGCTTATGTTCTACCGAAGCATTTCCCTGCAATCCGCCAGTGTGAATGCAAAGAATTTGTGCATTTTCAGGAAAGTATTTTGAAAGAAGCAATTGTTGCACCCCATACATCATTTTCGCAGTATATACTACATCGAGCGGAATGTTGTTTTGTTTATAAAATGAATTCATGAAATCAATTAACGCAACATTGCATTTACCAAAGCCACCGAAATGCCAATCGTCCATCAATTGCCAATTTGTTTTTTTCTCTGTCTGAAGATGTTTGCCAATTTCAATCTGCAAATAGTTTCCTTTTTTCATTGGCACAAAGCCTATTAGTTTTTTAGAAACAGGGAGCGCATTGCGCAAACCGGCAAATGTGGTACCCGTTCCTACTGCGGTGCAAATATGTGTGCAGGTATCAGGAATCGGTTTTGCAATTTCTTCAGCGCCTTCTCTACCCTGTTTATTCGCACCACCTTCTGGAATAATAAATGGGTTAGAAAATGTTTCTGCTAATTGAGCTAAAAAAACAGGATCAGTTTTCTTGTCATAATCTTCACGACTTACACAGTGAATTTGCATTCCATATTGTTTACAATCCTGGAGTGTTTTCGTAAATTTTTCTGGCGGAACAATTCCTCTTACAATGCCAATAGAATCTAATCCATATTGTTGTGCAGCCGTTGCGGTAGCAATCAGATGATTGGAAAAAGCTCCGCCAAAAGTGAGTACCGAGCGATAATTATTTGCAAGTGCATACGCCAAGTTTTCCTTGAGCTTATACCATTTGTTTCCTGAGATAACGGGGTGAAGCATGTCGAGCCGCAGCATTGAAACACTACTCACTGCGCTCTCATACCATTCCGGTGCTATTGTTTGGATAACAACTTCTTCCTCACGAATTGTATCCATACTCGCGCAGATGGTTTTCATTGTCGCGCCATTTGGGTCGCACTTTCACAAACAACTCGAGGTGAACTTTTGCCTGCAAGAATTCTTCAATCGCCTTTCGTGAATTAATACCCAATTGTTTGATCATACTACCTCCTTTTCCGATTAAAATAATTTTTTGCGTTTCGCGGGTAACGATTATCTCTGCTTTGATCACATTTAGTGTTGGCTTTTCTTCAAATGCCTGAATAATAACGGCGGTATGGTAGGGAATCTCTTCGTGGTAGAGATTGTATATCTGCTCTCTTATCAATTCGCTCACAAAAAACCGGACAGGTCTATCGCTCATGCTGTCTTCTGGGTAGTAAGGAAATCCTTCAGGCAAATACTTTAAGATAACAGGCAGCACATCGCTAATATTCTTTTTTAGTGCCGACACAGGTAGCACCTGCCAGTGGGGAAATTTTTCTTTATAAAGCTTTACGTCTTCTGCAAGTTGCTTTTTGTCTTTTATAAGATCTATTTTATTGAGCAACAAAATTGTGGGCACGTTAAGTCTTAAATAATCTCCAATTGCTTCAATTTCATCCAGCGGCTGGGTGATATCGTGAACGAGAATAGCAACATCTGCATCTTCCAATGCACTCTTCACTTGCCGCATCATTTTTTCATGCAACTTGTATTTCGGTGCAATAATTCCCGGCGTGTCGGAAAATATGATTTGGTAATGCGGTTCGTTGAGTATGCCAAGTATGCGGTGACGAGTAGTCTGAACCTTTGAAGAAGTAATTACAAAATGCTCTCCCAACAGGGCGTTGAGCAAGGTTGATTTTCCCGCGTTGGGCGCTCCGAAAATATTGACAAATCCAGACTGAAATTTTTCATTCATGAAGTGTAAAAATAGAGCGTGCAGAGGAAATAATTTTTTTAGCGGACTAAACTGAAAAACATTTGTGCAGTACAGTTGTTGTCCCTATATTTGCGCCCACATCGCGAGGTAGAGCAGCGGTAGCTCGTCGGGCTCATAACCCGAAGGTCCTAGGTTCGATCCCTAGCCTCGCTACAGAAAAGGAGAAAGTCAGCAGTTTAGCTGGCTTTTTTCTTTTTAATACAGAACCAATTTTGCAGACTGTTTTTTGTAAAACGAACACAAGAACAAACTCAAATAGAAAAGCCGCCTCAAATGATATTGAGACGGCGTTTTTCGTAAAACTAAACTACTGGGTTACTGAAAATTCTTAGTTCTTAGTAACATTTATGGTTTGCATTTGCTTCGCATCTGCATACTTCACAATGTATATTCCTGCTGCAAGTCCTTTCAGAGAAATCTCGTGCTTTTCGGAAGTAACTGCTGATGATTTTACCACTCTGCCCATTGCATCTGAAACGGAGATGGTGGCATCTGATGATCTTGCACCAGCTATTCTCACAGTCAATACATCATTTACAGGATTTGGATAAGCTGTAATTGCAAAACCTCCATTTTCCTTCACAAGCGCATTTACAACATTGCTATAGTTAACACCACCCGCAAGGTCAGTCATTTTTAAGCGGTAATGGTTTATGCCAGAGAATGGTTGTTCATCCCAATAGCTGTAAGAAGATGCCTGTCCTTTTGCATTGATAGTTGT
>CALMWT010000190.1 GCA_937870855.1 uncultured Taibaiella sp. | reverse complement strand
AGCAGCATGGCTCAACGGTACGTGGACCGCCATTTGATCGCCATGGAAATCGGCGTTGAACGCAGAACATACAAGTGGGTGAAGTTGTATTGCCTTACCCTCAATAAGTTTTGGCTGAAATGCCTGAATGGAAAGCCTGTGAAGTGTGGGAGCACGATTGAGCAGGATTGGATGTCCTTTCAAAACGTTTTCAAGAATATCCCAAACTACCGACTCCTTCTTTTCAACAAGTTTCTTGGCACTTTTTACTGTTTTAACAATGCCTCTTTCAATAAGCTTGCGGATAATGAACGGCTTGAACAATTCCGCAGCCATATCTTTAGGAAGACCGCACTCATGCAGCTTCATTTCAGGACCAACTACGATAACCGAACGACCAGAATAGTCAACACGTTTACCAAGAAGGTTTTGACGGAAACGTCCTTGTTTTCCTTTCAGTACATCTGAAAGCGATTTTAACGCACGTCCGCCTTCTGCTTTTACGGCATTAGACTTACGCGAGTTATCGAATAAAGAATCAACCGCTTCCTGAAGCATACGCTTTTCATTCCGAAGAATTACTTCCGGCGCTTTGATTTCAATAAGTCTTTTCAGACGATTATTTCTGATAATTACACGGCGGTAAAGGTCATTCAGATCTGAAGAAGCAAAACGACCACCATCCAATGGAACGAGCGGACGAAGTTCTGGTGGAATAACCGGAATGTACTGCATGATCATCCACTCAAGACGATTTTCAACGCGTGTATTGGCATCACGGAAAGCTTCTACAACAGAGAGACGTTTCAAAGCCTCTTGCTTCCGTTGCTGTGAAGTTTCATTTGCAGCAGCATTACGCAGATCGTAAGAAAGCTGATCGAGATCAATGCGGCTCAATAAAGCATGTAATGAATCAGCACCCATCTTGGCAATGAACTTATTCGGATCATCGTCGGGCAGGTATTGATTTTCTTTGGAAATGCTGTCCAAAATTTCCAGATACTCGTCTTCAGTAAGCAGTTGCAATTGAGTCTTCTCAGATTCTTTTAGGTTGAGCTTCTGACGAATAAGATCATCAGCTTCTCCACCTTGCACTACTACATAACGCTCGTAATAAACAATGCTCTCCAGTTTCTTGGAGCTTACACCGAGCATATAACCAATCTTGTTTGGAAGCGATTTAAAATACCAGATATGCACGATAGGTACCACAAGTTTGATGTGTCCCATACGCTCGCGGCGCACTTTCTTTTCAGTTACTTCCACACCACAACGGTCGCACACAATACCCTTATAACGGATACGCTTGTACTTACCGCAATAGCATTCATAGTCCTTTACCGGACCAAATATTTTTTCGCAGAATAAGCCATCACGCTCTGGTTTGTAAGTACGGTAGTTGATGGTTTCTGGTTTCAGAACCTCACCATACGAACGATCGAGAATAGCATCGGGAGAAGCAAGACTGATCGTTATTTTTCCAAACCCTGGTTTTGGACGATTCTCTTTTTTAATAGCCATATTAAGAAAGACGTGTTTTTTACTTTTTTAAGTTCTTTTATTTCACACAGAGGTTAATGAGAAACAGAGAACACAGAGCCTCTAAATCTCTGTGTTCTCTGTGTGAAATTTTTATTCAAACTTCAATTCAAGACCTAAACCACGAAGCTCATTCACCAATACATTGAAGGATTCTGGAATGCCTGGCTTTGGTACGTTGTCACCTTTTACGATAGCTTCATAAGTTTTCGCACGACCAATGATGTCATCCGACTTAAGTGTAAGAAGTTCCTGAAGAATATTGGATGCACCATAAGCTTCCAATGCCCAAACTTCCATTTCACCGAAACGCTGACCACCAAACTGGGCTTTACCACCCAACGGCTGCTGCGTAATTAGTGAGTATGGTCCGATAGAACGCGCGTGCATTTTATCATCCACCATGTGGTGTAGTTTGATCATGTAGATGATACCAACTGTTGCCTTTTGGTGGAAACGTTCTCCTGTTTCGCCATCATACAAATAAGTGTGACCAAATTCCGGAAGACCAGCCTCCTGAATCAACTCGCCAATTTCTTCAACAGCAGCACCATCGAAAATCGGCGTAGCGAATTTCACTCCAAGTTTTTCACCAGCCCAGCCAAGTACGGTTTCGTAAATCTGACCGAGGTTCATACGAGAAGGTACACCAAGCGGATTCAATACGATATCAACCGGAGTTCCATCTTCAAGGAAAGGCATATCTTCTGCACGAACTATACGCGCCACGATACCCTTATTTCCGTGACGACCCGCCATCTTATCTCCCACCTTCAGCTTACGCTTAGAAGCGAGATAAACTTTGGCAAGTTTCAACACGCCTGCCGGTAATTCGTCACCGATAGAAAGGTTGAATTTCTCGCGCTTGTAACGACCTACTTCTTCGTTGTATTTTATGTTGTAATTGTGCAATAGCTGGTTGATAAGATCATCAGTTTCTGCATCGCCAGTCCAGCCAAGCGGATTGATGTTTGCGAAATCTATAGCGCTAAGCGTTTTGCTATTGAACTTACCACCTTTGGCAAGTACCAACTCGCCGAAGTTGTTGGAAATACCCGCAGATGATTTGTCTTTCAACAAAGTCATGAGTTTTTCCATCAAAAGATTTTTTACGTCTTCGATGTTCTTATCGTGCGTTTTTTCAATCTTCTCCAGTTGACTTTTCTCACGCACTTTTGAATTCTTATCTTTTTTAGCACGTTGGAATAGTTTCTTATCAATTACAATCCCTTCAACTCCACTTGGCGCTTTCAAAGACGCATCTTTTGCATCACCAGCTTTGTCGCCAAAGATTGCGCGAAGCAGTTTTTCTTCGGGAGTAGGATCTGTTTCTCCTTTTGGTGTAATCTTACCAATTAGAATGTCTCCCTCTTTGATGTGTGCTCCTATGCGAATGATACCATTTTCGTCAAGGTCTTTAGTAGCTTCTTCCGATACGTTTGGAATATCAGGTGTCAATTCTTCTTCACCCAATTTTGTATCGCGCACTTCGAGTTCGTATTCATCAATATGAACCGAAGTAAACCAATCTTCACGTACTACTTTTTCATTGATTACAATAGCATCCTCAAAGTTGTAACCCTTCCATGGCATGAATGCCACTTTCAGGTTTCTTCCAAGTGCCAGTTCACCACCCTGAGTAGCGTAACCTTCAGTTAAGAAGTCGCCATTTTTCACTTTTTGTCCACGACGCACAGCAGGCTTTAATGTAATGCTTGTGCTCTGGTTGGTTTTGATATATTTTGTAAGACTGTAAACCTTCAAATCGTCCTCGAAAGAAACAAGGCGATCTTTATCATTACGGTCATAACGAACGTGAATTTCTTTTGCATCTACAAACTCTACCACGCCGTTTCCTTCAGCATGAATCTGAATACGGGCATCGCGAGCAGCTTTTCCTTCAAGACCGGTTCCCACAATAGGAACTTCGGCACGAATAAGCGGAACCGCCTGACGTTGCATGTTTGAACCCATCAGGGCACGGTTGGCATCGTCATGCTCCAAGAAAGGAATCAATGACGCAGAAAGACCAACAATCTGATTTGGTGCCACGTCCATGAACTCTACTTCTTCTGGCTCCAAAATCGGGAAGTCTCCAGTCTGACGGCTCTTGATTGCTTTTTCTACAAAATTTCCTTTCTCGTCCATCGGCACATTCGCCTGCGCAATCTTTGCCTCATCTTCTTCTTCGGCACTCAGGTAAGTATAATTCTTGAGATCAACTTTACCCGATTTCACTTTACGATATGGCGTTTCGATAAAGCCCATTTCGTTGATCTTCGCATGTACGCAAAGTGTAGAGATAAGACCGATGTTCGGGCCTTCCGGTGTCTCGATGGTACAAAGACGACCGTAGTGAGAATAGTGAACGTCACGAACCTCAAAACCTGCGCGCTCACGACTCAAACCACCTGGGCCTAACGCAGAGATACGACGCTTGTGCGTGATCTCAGAAAGCGGGTTGGTTTGATCTAAGAACTGTGAAAGCTGAGAAGTACCGAAGAACGAATTGATAACTGAAGAAAGCGTGCGCGCATTAATCAGATCAATTGGTGTAAATACCTCATTATCTCTAACGTTCATGCGCTCGCGGATGGTACGAGCCATTCTTGCAAGACCTACGCCAAACTGAGCGAATAATTGCTCACCCACAGTACGCACACGGCGATTGCTCAAGTGATCAATATCGTCAATTTCCGCTTTACCATTAGTAAGGCGAACCAGATATTTAATGATGGAAATAATATCCTGCTTGGTAAGAACCTTGGTATCAAGATTAATATCAAGTTGAAGTTTTCTGTTGATTTTATAACGTCCTACTTCACCCAGGTCATAACGTTTGTCGGAGAAAAACAACTTGTCAATTATACCACGGGCTGTTTCATCGTCCGGCGCATCAGAGCCACGAAGCTGGCGATAAATATGTTGTACCGCTTCGAGTTCCGAGTTGGAAGTGTCTTTATTAAGTGTGTTATAGATTATGGAGTAATCGCCACTAACTTCTTCTTTTTGCAAAAAGATGGTTTGAATACCCATTTCGAGGATCATGTTAGCGTTGTCCTCATCAAGCACGTTGTCGCGGTCTAAAACCACTTCATTACGCTCAATTGTTACCACTTCACCGGTATCCTCATCTACGAAGTCTTCAGTCCAGCTACGCAATACCCGCGCTGCCAGGCGACGACCAATATTTGCTTCCAGATTTTTACGCTCTGCTTTCACTTCATCAGCCATTCCGAAAAGCTGAAGGATATCCTTATCAGTTTCAAAACCAATGGAGCGAAGCAATGTAGTTACTGGAAATTTCTTTTTACGGTCAATGTAAGCATACATCACATTGTTGATGTCGGTAGCAAATTCCATCCACGCACCTTTGAAAGGAATAACACGCGCAGAATAAATTTTAGTACCATTTGGGTGAACACTCTGCCCAAAGAATACGCCCGGAGAACGATGCAACTGAGAAACCACTACACGCTCAGCACCATTGATTACAAATGTGCCGCGGGGGGTCATGTAAGGAATATTGCCAAGAAAAACATCCTGAACAATAGTTTCAAAATCTACGTGCTCTTCGTCGTTACAGCTAAGGCGTAACTTAGCCTTCAGCGGTACAGAATAAGTTAGACCACGTTCCATACACTCGTCAATTGTATAGCGTGGCGGATCAATGAAATAATCCAGAAACTCAAGAACGAAGATGTTCCTTGTATCCGTGATCGGAAAATTTTCCTTAAACACACGGAAAAGGCCCTCGTTATCACGCTTGTCGGGCGTAGTCTCAAGCTGGAAAAAATCCTGAAACGATTGAAGCTGAATTGCCAGCAGATCAGGTGTTTCGGCAACGTCATGGATTTTGCCGAAGTTGATTCTACCGGTAGCGGTTCGTTTTTTTGTTATAGCCATAATATGATTAAACTCAATTTTTACAAAACAAAAATCACCCGATCTAAAAGGCTGCCCTTTTTAGTCAGGTAGATGGTTTGTATTAACAATAACTAGTTAGAATGTTGTTGCGCACAGCTAGCTCCCGGCAAAGGGATTGCAAATATAGGACACGAGCTTTGTTTTATCAAAATTTATTCCAAAAAAGGGAAATCGCTGGAATTTTTCTGGACTGGGGAAAAATTCTTTCTTGAGACAAACCCTTCATATCTAGGTAAAGATAGAACGAAGGTGCACCAGATGGCGCAACCTTCCTTCTACTCAAAGAAATTTATTATTGAATGAGAAACTTTGTAGCTGTAACTTTTCTATCTGAAACAATTATTAGATAATAAGTACCGGTGGCAAAATTGTGCGTTTCTAAATCCAACCGATCTGTATTTGTTCCATTTATTATTCTCACTAATTTTCCATTATTGTCGGTCACTTTTAGCTCCTTAATTTTTTCCTTGGTTGCAAACGAAACCCGAATGGGTTCACCTACACGGACAACATTTGGATACAACTTTACTTCCTCATTATAAATTTGATGTTGGAACGAAATAACTTTTGAATAGAAATAGTCTCCGTTCTTTTCCTTGACTTTCAAACGATAATTATGCACTTCTCCGCTCTTTGGACTGTGCAAATAAGAATAGTTTGCCGTTGTATTATTTCTCGCTTCCACCGCGCCTATTTTTTCCCATACTCCATTTGCTCCGGTATATTCAACTTCATAAACGTCCAAATCTTTTTCATCTTTTGCAATCCAATTCAGTACAATATTTTGATTTGAAACCTTTCCGTAAAACTCAACAAGCTTCACACTGAGCGGCACTCCGTTTGCCGTGAGGGTAGATGCACCAGTTGTTGATCCACTGTTACTGGGTGCGCTTGTAGTGGTATTGCCGTAAAACAAAGCAGTGTTATTTGTCCGGTCTAATCCATCAATAGCTATGCTTGTAGCCCAAAGAGGTGCGCCCGCAACTGAATTATCCAGCCGGTTATTGCCCCAATCTATAATGGTAACATTACTTACACCAACACCTGTGGGAGTGGTGATTGTAGCAAGAAGATATTCTACGTTATTGGTAAAAGATGTACCGTTGATATTGGGATTAGAAGTCCAGGAAAAAAGTGTGTTATACATATTCCCGTTAACCGTACTTGTAGCAGTGGTAGTAGAGACTGTACCCAGATATGTGGCATTAGGCGTGACTGTCCATGCACCCTGAGGGTTGGAAAAAGTCTGAGGAATCTGCAGCACAAAGGTGACATTGGAAATGCCTGTCTCTACAGAGTCAATGTTTCCATTGGGTTTGAAGTACACTTCAAGAACACTGGAAGTAATGGCTTTGATGGTGAACTGTGCGGTTTGCGCGGTGGCATTGAAGACAGTCCCCAAAAACATCATGGTTGATAAAATTCGTTTCATAAGCTTGGTTTTTTAGTTAATAAAAAAAGTTCTCTTCTTTATAGTTAATTACTGCGGTATTTGCTCGGTAATAAAATTGAATTCGTCTCCATTCAGGGGTTCTGACAACAACCAATCCCGATCATTTCCAGGAGCAGTCATATAGGTTTGCCCATCGAGATTTATATCTCCTGAATTATAGGTGGAAAGGTATCCGAACTGGTTTCCTGACAAAATGCTCAGTAACGCATCTCTGTCGTTGCCTGGCGCTGTGTAATAAACATTACCATTCATATTTACGTCACCTCCAAACAGTGCCCTCTTCCCGGATGTCAATATTTTCATACCGTTTGTTCCATAAACAGGTGTTGCGCTATTTCTGAAATCTACGTTCGTTGCGCTACCTGAAACTACGCTTGCGGTTGAAGTCATCACACCTAAATGATTCCGATGTTTGATGGATAGATAATAATTCCCGGTATCAAGCATTGCTCCGATCACGTTACCATCTGCCCCTACTATATCTCCATCCCGTTGTACAAATACGTTGAGTGTTTTGCTGACACTTGCCGGAGCATACGACTTTCTAAATTCAATCATCACCCAATCAACGATCGCATTTTGTGTGTTTGCATTTGCATTCAGGAAGGTTGATGTGGTTGCCTCATTTCCTCCGCCGCCATATTGGCTAAATCGTGGATTTAAAGAAGCGGAATAAGGCTGTGTAAATGGTATCAATCCCTGCTGACGAAGATTGTCTTGCATCAATGTATCGGAAGATGAGGTTAGCGCTCCCTGCAAAAGAACTTTCACGTTTAGCATCGTAGCTTTTGCCAGCCCTCCAAAATCATTTGGATCATGATCACTTCCATTATTGTTAGGAATACCATCTCCATCTGGATCTGAAGGATTATCTACTTCTCCGTCCGAATCGAGATCTTGCCAGCCGTTACCATTGTCGGCAATGTCATTCGTTCCATCGTTGTTGCTATCAGGGTCTAAATAATCCGGCACTGTATCGCTGTCCGTATTCACTGGTAGATTTTGATTTGCATCTCCAAACTCCCCATTATTCCCATCCAGTGCATCTACAATTCCGTCGCCGTCAGTATCAGAACCATCAGCCACACCGTTCTGATCATTATCTGTAAAACCTGGAATACCGTTTTCAACAAGATCACTTATCAAGTCATTGTCGCTGTCCAGGTCTCTAAAGTTGGGCACACCATCTCCATCTGTGTCAGTGGGTGTTCCCACATTGTTTGAACCAAGCAGGGGATCACCATCTGCTATATTTCTGATACCGTCTTCATCATCATCCGCACCATCTACCATTCCATCGCCATTCGCGTCAGCAAACAATCCATTGTAACCTTCGGTCACATCATTGATACCATCATTGTCGCTGTCAAGGTCAACAAAATCGGGAACGCCATCACCGTCTTTATCAGCGAGGAGATAATTATTTCCAGTGGTTGTGGTATCTGTAGTTTCTACTGCATTTGCAAAACCATTATTGCCTCTTGCTATGTTGGGATCAATTACTTTATTGCCATTTGCGTCAAGCGATGCAACAGTAACGGGAGATATGCCACTTTCATCCAGGTCTGCTATGCCGTCATCGTCGCTGTCGAGATCCAGATAATTCGCAATCCCATCTCTATCAGCATCATCATTTGTAGGGTTTCCATCAGTGCCCCTATCTTCCACAGCATCAGCTATCCCATCGTCATCGCTGTCAGCATCGCAGGAGTTTTTGATACCATCACCATCTGTATCGAGGTAAACCGATTTTCCATTAATTAAGGAGCAATCATCACAATCATCTGGTACACCATCGCCATCTGTGTCTATGGCATCATTGCCTGCACAAATGTCAATAGGATCAGGTACTGTATCTGAATCTGAATCTTTGATGACCTGTGCATAATAGATACGATAACTGCCCGCAAGACTTGCCGAGATCAATCCACTATTGAATACAATTTGTATTTCATCGAAAGCTGTATTTGGTTTAAATCCGATTGTGGTCAAACTATCATCATCATTAAGTACGCCAAGCGCCAGAAGGGCTGCACCGGAGGAAGATGCCACAGGCGTATTTCCACCGTCTTTATACACGTTTATAGTTATTGCATCCAGCAAACCCGCATCAATTAATCCTCCATGTCGAGAAATTACAAATCCTGCGAAAGTGCCTGATGGATAATTGGGCCCGCTATTTTGAACACTGATTTGTGCGCCACAACCCACACTTAAAATAGCAGGCACAAATGTTGCAAAATCGGTAGTGGAGCCGTTTACCACATTACCCGCACCGGTCAAAGACTGACCGATACAAAGCACTCCAAATGTTCCGGTTTTTGAGTTGTTCAGCGAACCTACATCAGGCGGAGCTTGAGTAGCAAGCAACTTAGTAGCAACATCAGCACAACTATCACTTTCAAAAGCATAATAAATCCGAATGCTTCCCACATTCACGGTAGCCGTTTGCGCCACTACAAGCCTCACCTCATTAAATGATTGGCTAGTTACAAACGACAATTCTTTTTGGTTAGTATCACCTGTGCTTAACGCGCGAACTCTAACAAGGCCAGTACCATTATTAAACTGTGCAGTTTCCCGCAATTGTCCATGCAGATAAGTTTGCACCGATATTGCATTCAACACATTTGCAGTTAGCAAACTGGAATTGTAACCAATGATGAAACCGGCACGATGACCTGCGGGATGCACCAATTCCTTTTCCATTACGCCCACGTAGGGCGGCGTAGCCAAAAGAGAAGTTGCGGCAGGAAGGGAAAGCGTTGCAAAGCTGTTTTTATTACCGTCAGTGATGTTCGATTCGTCTGCGAGCGATACCAACGCATTGGCAAGTCCTCCATTGTAAGTTAGTTCTGCGGAAGGTCCTGCAATTTGATCGTAGCAAAAGCTATTGTTGTCTGATAAGCCACATTGCGGATCAAATGCCATAGCAAAATAAATCCTGAACGAATCAGTAATGCCAACCACATTTGTGAAGGTTAGCCTCACTTCATCAAATGCTTGAATGGTCGGAAAATTCAGGTATAATTTCCCGCTGTTATTGCCCAGCAAAGTGATGTTTAAACCCGTAAGATTTGTTTTTGTTTCTTGTAGTGTGCCGTTGTTGTAGGTTGCTAAGGACAAGTTGCTGAGAAGTGAGGCGGACAGTGTAGTGCCTTCAAAACTTACTGCGAAGCCAGCATGCCAACCTGCAGCAAAAGCTCTAAGAGTATCTCTTACTGACAAACCCGCACCGTTCACTACTTGCACTGCTGCTAATGAAGCGTAATTGTCATCATTCGCATCTTTTACGTTTTCAGGATTGCTTATCGCCGTGCAACTAACACAGGGAGCGCCAGCTTGTACTTCTGTCACTATCACATCTCTCCCACTTATCGGTTTGTAGCATTGCGCCGACAAGGTGAACGAGAGTAAACAAAGAAGGAGGGTTATGAAAAGTGCAACTTGAATTGGTTTTCTTAGTGTAGTAGTTTTCCATTCCATAATGAGATTTATTTAGTGAAAGAAAGTTTTTCTAAAACAAGTTTTAATGAGAAGGAGGATTAAGACCGCGATGATAATGTTGAATTTCCTTAGCGTAGTAAATGAATTTTTCCCTAAGAAAAGTATGCCACGAAAATGAAACTTTAAAACATGTTTTAAGATTGTGCGTAAAAGAAACTTATTCAAATCGTTGAAGAAGTGATTGCGAACAAGAAATTTTTTACGACTTAAGGATGAGTTATGGGTTGAGGAACTTTTTATACAAAGCCTCTTTCTCCTCTAAACAGATATAGTATTTTTCACGAAAGTCAACATCTGTAGCGGAAGGATTAAGCATTTTGCCCCGGCCGGTAAAAAGCCAGTTGAGATTCAGGTCTTCAAACTTCTTTGAAACGTCTTCAACAATTTGCACACTTGGACTTGCATTCTCTGTATTGAACAGGCGATAAAGTTTTTGTGGTGAATTGTAGCCCAAAATCACTGACAGATCAATGATTCCAATTCCCTTATGATCCAGAAATTGCTTCAACCTCACAACTAACTCTTTCATTTCAAAGCTTTATAAAATTGGAAAGCGACACCAAAGTAATAAAAGATATTTTACTAAAAACCGTGTTGATTTTGCAGCGGGAATATCTATCTTTTCTGTGCCATTTTGCTTGAAGCAATCACGTTTCAGAGCAAGGAAACAAAACCAGTTTTATGATAAACACAAAACCCATAACCGTTGCCATTGCAGACGACAATTTCATATTTCGGCAAGGACTAAATAAAACCATCAGCAGTTTCGAAGAGTTTTCAATAGTCATCAACGAAGAAGATTGTGAAGTTATGTTTTCGCTCATCGAAGCATCCCCCGTCCCACCAGCAATTTGCATTATTGATATGGCGATGCCCGACGGTTACAAAATACTTAAGCAGATGAAAGAAAAATACCCTTCCATTAAGGTGCTTATTTTATCTATGCTCAACAATGAACTCAGCATTATAAGAACTATAAAAATCGGAGCGAATGGTTTTCTACTCAAGGGGTCATCATCCGCCGATCTTCGTGAGGCGCTTACTGCCATTTCAAAAAGCGAATATCATTATCCGGAAAAAGTTCAGATGCATCAAACTGATTCCCGCGATAACTTATTGGTTAGGCTGTCTTACACCGAACTCGAAATGCTTTCCCTTTCATGTACGGAAATGAATATGCGGCAAATAGCGGAACAAATGAATTTAAGTTTGAGTGCTGCTGAGAAATGCAAAGAAGATTTGCTCAGGAAACTGAATGTAAAATCTCGGATCGGACTTGTTCTTTTCGCTATGAACATGGGTGTGCAGCCCTCTTAAAAACCCTTCAGATGAATTTACACAGCGATAAAATTATTTGCATCGGGCTTTTTTCGGAAAATGAATTTTTCCTTGCCGGGTTGGAATCAATAGTAAGTGAAATTGAAAATTGTAAGGTAGTATTTGCCACCGGAAACGAAAATGCTTTGTCTTCCGCAATTGTAACTTCGACTCCGAATATTTGCATTCTCGACTTAAATCTTCATCTTGAAAAAACCAAAAACCTGTTTGCTTCACTGAAAGAAAGCAATAACAATTTGAAGATAATTGTTCTCTCAAAAGCAGACCATCCTTACAATATTTTCCGGGCATTTCATTTAGGCGCTCAGGGTCATTTGTCTAAATCTGCTGACTCCAAAATAATCCATCGGGCAATTGTGAGTGTTTTCTACACAGGTAGCTTCTACAATGAAAACGTCTTGTCCGAAGCACCCGAAGCGAGTAAAAAGGAAAAGCAAATAATTACAGATCAGGAACTGGCAATGCTAAATTTGTTTTGCACAGAAATGTCTTTGAAAGAAATTGCCCGTGAGACCAATTTAAGTGTTGCCATTGTGGAAGGCTACAAACAAATTTTATCAGAAAAACTAAAAGCAAATTCCCGCGAAAGTCTGATTGTAACCGCTTATAAAATAGGGTTGATCAGCGGCGCGGATTTATAAATTTATTTGCCAAATCTTGGATGATATTTTTCCAAAGTGCTTCTCAAAAATCCACGATCCAAATGGGTGTAAATTTCAGTAGTTGTAATGCTTTTATGTCCCAGCATTTCCTGCACAGCACGAAGGTCTGCGCCTGCTTCTACAAGATGAGTAGCAAATGAATGTCTCAAAACATGAGGGTGAATATTCTTTTCAATTCCAGCCTTTGCCGTAAGATCTTTTAAGATTAGAAAAACCATAACCCGCGATAAACCCTTGCCTCTTCGCCCAAGAAATAAAACATCTTCACTGCCCAATTTGATCTTAATCTTCGGACGCACAAACTCCTGATACAATTTTATTTGCTTTACCGCTGTACCGCCAATCGGCACTAACCGCTCTTTGTCGCCTTTCCCGATGATACGCACAAAACCAATATCAAGATATAAGTGGGAAAGCTTCAAATTAATCAGTTCACTTACCCGCAATCCGCAACTGTAAAGTGTTTCCATCATAGCGCGGTTGCGTTGTCCTTCGGGCGTACTATGGTCAATTGCAGCAAAGAGTTGGTCTATTTCTTCGATGCTTAAAAAAACCGGCAATGCACGTTTTAGTTTTGGCGCTTCGAGCAAACTGGTAGGATCAAGCTCTATTACCTGCTCCAGCAGCAAATACCGAAAGAAAGATTTTACACCACTTAGCACTCTGGCTTGCGTTCCTGCCGATAGTTCCAGTTCATTGATGTGCTCTAAAAAATGTTGCAAATGGCTGAGCGCAATATTCTCTACTGGCAAACCCTGGTTCTTTTCACCGATAAAACAAAAAAGTAAATGCACATCATGCAGATAAGCATCAATAGTGTTGTCAGACATTGACCGCTCTAATTGCAAATACGCTTTAAACCCTTTTATGTATGCTTCCCACATTTCTATTTTCCTATGGTACTTTTCTGTAAAAACATTACGCACTGAAACAACTCAAAATTATAGAAGGGGCATTGCTTATCTTGCCTGAAAATTAAAAGCATGTTGTCGCTGGCTGTTTTGAATGGACCCAATCTCAACCTCATTGGCACACGCGAACCCCATATTTATGGCGAGCAATCATTGCAAGATTATTTGCAATCGCTACCTGCGCAATTTCCCAATGTGAGTTTCTCCTTTTATCAAAGCAATGTGGAAGGTGAACTGATTAATTTTTTACATGATAGCCAGGGCAAAGTGGATGGAATCATTTTAAATGCAGGAGCCTATTCGCATACCAGCATTGCGCTGGCAGATGCCATAACAGCTATCAATATTCCGGTGATTGAAGTTCATATTTCTCATGTATTTGCCAGGGAAGATTTCAGAAAAACCTCCTTTATTGCCAGCAAGTGTATTGGTTCTATTAGTGGTTTGGGTTTGAATGGATATGAATTGGCAATCCGTTATTTTTTGACGAGATAATTTTTCCTTGTCAAAAAAAATTCTCCAAATTATCAGGCTCTGAACCCCCGCAAAAAATCTTCGGTCTTCATCCGCTTTTTTCCTTCTTGCTGCAACTCATCAATGTACAGCCAGCCATCAGAAGCTGCAAATCGTAAATAGGTTTTGTGATCTGTATCGAAACTTCCGGTTGGCTTTTCCAAATTCATGGATTCAAAACGAGACTGATAAATTTTTATCTGCTTACCATTCAAAAAACTGAAAGCTGCCGGATAGGGCGAAAGTCCGCGAATATGATTGTGAATTTCCGTTGCAGGTTTGTTCCAATCAATACGGGTATGTTCCTTAAAAATTTTCGGCGCATGTTTGCAAGTTTCAATCTCCGATAAATCTTGTGGCTGCTCAATTATCAAATTCTCAGCAAGTCCTTTTATTGTTTCTACCAGCAGCTCCGCACCTCGGTGCATCAATTTATCGTGCAAACTTCCCGCATTGTCTTCATCAGAAATAGCCACTTTAGCTTGCAATAAAATATCGCCGGTGTCTATCTCATGTTTCAGTTTGAAAGTAGTAACGCCGGTTTCTTTTTCTCCATTAATGATTGCCCAATTAATAGGTGCGGCACCTCTATACTGTGGCAACAATGATGCATGTACATTTATAGTTCCCATTGGCGGCATATTCCATACAATCTCCGGAAGCATTCTGAAAGCCACCACTATCTGAACATCGGCCTGCAACGCTTTTAGTTCATCAATAAATAATTGGCTTTTCAATTTTTCCGGCTGCATAATATGCAATCCGTTTTCGACGGCATATTTTTTAACGGCAGAAGTCTGCACCTGCATTCCACGCCCGGCGGGTTTATCGGGAGCGGTGACCACGCCAACAATATTAGCTCCTGCGGCTTTCAAAGCATGAAGAGAAGCAACGGCAAAATCGGGTGTTCCCAGAAATACAATCCTAAGATCTTTCAGTGATTTCATCTTTATTTAACAAACATTCGCATGAAAGATGCAAAACTAATCGAGTTGAGATAAGAGAGGCTTGCAGATTCTTTGAACGAACCAAAAGTTTTGAACTACACCTTTACGAAAACCTTAAACCTTTCTCACTTTATTCAGTCAAAAGCAAAATCAATGAGCCAAACGGAAACATACACCGAAGATCACATGATACTCGTGTCTTTCAAAAATGAAAGAACGCGCGAAATTGCTTTTACACAATTGGTAACTAAATATCAGGAACGCCTTTACTGGCACATTCGCAGAATGGTTGCAGAACATGAAGACACAAACGATATACTCCAGAATGTTTTTATTAAAGTATGGAAGAGCCTTCACAACTTCAGGGAAGAAGCCAACCTTTATACCTGGCTTTATAAGATTGCGACCAATGAAGCAATTACCTGGATGGAGCAGCAGAAGAAAAGAACTTTTATCTCTCTAAACGACGAAGAAAATTCTGTAACCAATAAGCTTGAAGCGCAAAAAGGATTTGATGCAAATAAACTTGAGTGGCGTTTACAGCTTGCCATTCAAAGCTTGCCGGAAAAACAGAGAGCCGTTTTCAATTTGCGATACTATGAGGAAATGCCTTACGAGGAAATGTCGAAGGTGTTTGATACCTCGGTTGGTGCACTGAAAGCTTCTTACCACCATGCAGTGAAAAAAATAGAAACATTTTTGATAAACGATTAAACCTATCGGTAATTTTTTAGTCAATAGAATATGCAGCCTGAAAATGAAATATTGAAGGAGCTTGAACACCTGGGAAGCAAGCTTAGCAATATACCCAAGACGACACCCTACCGTGTGCCGGAAAAATATTTTGAGAAATTACCACAGCAAATTTTGACTTCGGTTTTAGAGCAAGATTTAACTGCATCGCTTCCTACGGAAAATCCATTTGATGTGCCGCAAGGTTATTTCAAGTCTTTGCCAGGAAAAATTTTATCGGTTGTAAAGGAAGAACAGAAACCAAAGTCAAAAGTATTTTTTCCTGGAAAAACTATTTGGAAAAATGCACGTTTTGCAGCCGCAGCCATGTTGTTGATTATAGCTGGTGCAGGTATTTTCCGATTTATGTCATTTTCAGATTCTCTCGATAAACAACTTGCTTCACTTCCTGAAGAAACGATAAAGGAATATGTGGTTCAAAGTGCAAACGAATTGAGTGTAGGAAATTCGATTGTGGCTTCAAAAGATATTTTACCAGTGCAGTTGACCGAGGAAGAGATAACATCCTATCTCAATGAAACAGGTTGGCAGTAAAACAAAAAACATGAAACAGATCATCAAGCTATTTTTCGGGTTCTTCTTTCTAATAGGGCTGCTTGCCAATACCGCAATAGCCCAAAACAAGCGTGGCGACAGAGTTCATGCTTTGAAGGTTAACTACATAACCCAAAAGATAAATCTCCGTGCTACACAGTCAGATCAATTTTGGACTACTTACAATAGTTACGAAAAAGAGTTGCGAAGCTTGCGTCAAAGTTTTTTGAAATCGTACAAGAAGCAGCAGAATAATTTTTCGGAGCAGGAAGCACGTAAGTATATTGAGGATAATCTTGACTATCAGGACGCGGTGGTGGATTTGAAACGGAAGTATAAAAATGAATTTCTTAAAGTCATCTCAGCGCAGCAACTCACCGATCTCTACATTGCCGAAAGAGAATTCAGGCAAATGCTGATTCAGAAACTCCGTGAAAAACGGGCGAAAAGACAACACTGAATTTACGAGAGTGGTTCCGGTGGTGGTGTATGAGATGCAGCAGGCTTACTGTTATTTTCTGGTAAAGGAATGAACTCTTGATTATCATTTGGAGGAAGTAGAATTTTCCCTTGTTTCCAATCTTCTTTCGCCTGTTCTATTCTTTCTCTTCTTGAAGAAACAAAGTTCCACCAGATATATCGTTCGCCTACCGGCGCACCGCCCAGCAACATTAGTACACAATCTTCCTTTGCTATAATACGGGGTTCATCTTCCTTCTTAAAAACAAGCATTTGCCCATTCATATAAGTCCTTCCCGAAATTTCGATGCTACCTTTTGCAACATACACTCCGCGCTCTTCGTGTTCTTCGGGCAAAGAGAATGTTGCTGCTTTTTTCAAAACTACATGAACATAAAACAGGGAGGAATGTGTCTTTACATCATTGCTTAAACCATAAGCGTTTCCTGCTATCAGTCGCATCCAAACGCCGGTATCAGTAAACACAGGAAGTTCATGTGCTTTATAATTATCAAAAGCGGGATCCGACTCTTCATCCTTTTCGGGCAAGGCTACCCAGGTTTGAATCATTTCGAGAGCGCCGCCCGCAAGTGCCTGCGGATCTTCAAATCGTTCCGAATGTGCAATTCCTTTTCCCGCAGTCATCCAGTTTACTTCGCCAGGCAATATGATCTGTTCCACACCGAGACTATCGCGGTGTGTAACCCGTCCGCCAAAAAGATAACTAACAGTAGAAAGCCCGATGTGCGGATGCGGCAATACATCCATACTTTGACCCGATGGAGGCGCAGTCGTTACCGGCCCCGCATGATCCATAAAAATGAACGGACCCACCATTCTTCTCAACCTGAAAGGCAAAATTCTTTTTACTTCCATTCCTGGCCCTATAAAAGCCTTGCGTGCTTCAATTATCATTTCCGGCATATCCTAAATGTATGATTTGCAATTTACCAATTAAACATGGAGATAGGGGTTAGCGCCACACGAGTGTTTTTACTCCATTACCTTTGCGCAAAACTTTTATCATGCACAAGCGTTTATTAGTAGCAATGTTCGTAGCATTTGCCGCAATCGGATGTAACGAAACCAACGAAAAAGAAGCTGCCACAGCAAATACAGAAGCCCGGCCTGCTGCTCCGGTGGAAAGTAAACTGGATGAAAAAGGAACTGAGCAACTGATGAATGTAGTCACCAACTATTACGAATTGAAAGACGCTCTGGTGGCAACTGATGCTGCAAAAACAGACGTGGCAGCAAACAATTTGAATGTAAGTGTGGACAGCATGAACGCCTACCTCAAAAATGACAGTGCAAATGGTGCAACCTTCGTTTCCCTGCTTGATACAATAAGCATGAGCAGCAAGAAAATAATTGCTGAAAACGACAACACCACCGAAAAGAAAAGAGTTCATTTTGAGAAAGTATCGGACATGATGTTTGCGCTGTTGCAAAAAGCAGCGTTGAAAAATGCAGGCGTATATCGTCAGTATTGCCCGATGGCTTTTAATGATAAAGGAGCTTATTGGCTCAGCAACGAAACCGAAATCAGAAATCCATATTTCGGCAAGAAAATGCTGGAGTGCGGCGAAGTGACGGATAGTTTGTAGTAGGGTGTAATATGTACAAAACGTATTGTACAATTGCCTGTCATTTTGGAAGAATCTCTTTAAAATGCACTAAATGAAAAAATGTTTTTTAGCTCTATTAACCAGTTTGCTTTTTTTAAGCATCCATTCTTGTAAAAAAGAAAATGAGAATGAACCGCCGAAGGAATATATCATCTCTGGTTTGGATCTTTTTGATATAAATGGACAACCAATGGGTAGAATAGGTATGCAGGACAACAATATAATTTCTGATAGTTTTTTTATGGCTGCCTTTCCTGTTCCTTGTTCTGATAATTTTTCAGTTGCTTTGGGAAGCAATTATTTAGATTCAATTTCTTTAAACTACAAATTGGTTCATGTAATTTATCCTGATGCGCCTGATAGTGTATTTTCGTCTTACCCTATAGTTATTAATAATGCTCACCTGGTTGGTCAGACTGCATCTACGGGATCTATAACTATTGAAAAAAAATACAATCTTCATTTTCAAACAGAAAAGTTGCCATCCGGCTTTTATCGTTTGTTTGTAGAAAATAGCAAAGGCAAAAATTATTGGCAAAATGTTTTGGTGCAATAATTCAAATTGGCTTTCGTGTTTTCATCTTGCAATCCACATTCATCATTATGAATACTTTGAGGCTTGTAATTCTTCTTAGTTGCCTGTTTTATTCTTCTATTTCCCTCGCGCAAAAAAAAGTAACCATCAGCGGCTACATGCGCGATGCACAAAGCGGTGAAGCTTTGATTGCCGCTACTGTATATGTAAAGGAATTGGAGATAGGCGTGCAAACCAATAACTACGGATTTTACTCCGTTACAGTTCCGCAGGGAAGCTACAGCATTATCTATTCTTACGTGGGCTACGGCACTAAAACCGAAACGATGCAGCTCATTGAAAGCAGGGTTTACAATGCAGAAATGATCAACAAAACGGCATTGGCGGAAGTAGAAATTTTGGCTACATCGCGGAAAGATGAAAATGTGAAAACAACCGAAATGGGAACCGTTTCTATGTCGGTAGATCAGATCAAAACACTGCCCGTAATTTTTGGAGAGGTGGATATTTTGAAAGCTTTGCAACTAATGCCGGGCGTGCAAAGTGCGGGTGAAGGCAATTCAGGTTTTTATGTTCGAGGCGGCGGACCAGATCAAAATCTTGTTTTACTCGATGATGCAGTGGTTTACAACCCCGGACATTTATTCGGTTTCTTTTCTGTGTTTAATTCCGATGCGGTAAAAAATATTACACTCATCAAAGGATCAATGCCGGCAAGTTATGGCGGAAGGTTGTCGTCGGTGGTAGATGTTTCCATGAAAGAAGGAAACGTGAAGGAATATCGGGCACAGGGCGGTATCGGTTTGATCGCATCAAGGCTTACCATTGAGGGCCCGCTGGAAAAACACAAAGGCTCTTTCGTTCTTTCAGGAAGGCGAACCTATATAGATGTATTGATGCAACCCTTTACTAAAAACGGCAACTTCGGCGGCTCAGGCTATTTTTTTTACGATGCAAATCTGAAAGCAAATTTTGCATTTAGTAAGAGAGACCGTTTGTATCTCAGCGGATATTTTGGAAGAGATAAGTTCACTTTCAATAGCCAAACCTCTACGTTCAGAGCAGAAATTCCCTGGGGAAATTCCACAGCTACCCTTCGCTACAATCATCTTTTCAGCGACCGGTTGTTTATGAATGTTTCCGCCATTTACAACGAATACCAATTTGAATTTGGAGGCAGCCAAAGTGATTTTGAACTTAAACTTGCTTCAGGCATAAAAGACTGGAATGGCAAAGTGGATTTTGATTATTACGCGGCCAACAATCATCATTTCAAAGCTGGCATCAACTACATCTACCACAAGTTTATTCCCAACCAAATATCAGGGCGCACCGGCGACACGGAACTGAAACCCGATAACGCGCTAATAAAATATGCGCATGAAGCTGCCGTGTATGTGCAGGATGATTTTGAATTGTTTGACTGGTTGCAAATAAATGCCGGGCTGCGTTACTCTTATTTCGGGCAGGCGGGTCCGTATGTTCGATACAGTTATGACATCAACCAAAGCAAAACCGACAGCACTTCTTACTCTGGCGGACAAATTGTGAAATCTTATGGTGGACTCGAGCCGAGACTTAACATGCGTTTTTCAGTTTCACCAACGTCTTCTATAAAATCGAGCATCGTAAAATCTTATCAATACATCCATCTCATCACAAACAATGGCACTACCCTGCCCACCGACCTTTGGGTGCCCAGCACTTTTGTGGTACAACCCCAGGAGGCATGGCAATATTCACTGGGGTACTTCCGAAATTTTCTGGACAATAAAGTAGAGACCAGCGTAGAACTCTACTACAAAAGCATGAAAAACCAGATTGAGTACCGGCAAGGCTACACTCCAAACGCGCTTTCTGCCGACCCCGAACTTGAGTATGTTTTTGGAAACGGAGAAGCTTATGGCGCTGAATTTCTCATTAATAAAACCAAAGGAAAATTTACCGGATGGATAGGCTACACACTAAGCTGGACATGGCGAAAATTTAAAGACCTCAATAACGGAGAGCGCTACCCTGCCAAGTACGACAGACGACACGATCTTTCCGTAGTAGGAACGTATGTGCATAGTAAAAGATGGACGTTTTCAGGTGTGTTTATTTTTGGCTCGGGCAGTGCCATTACGTTGCCCACTAATTATTATTTTATAGAGCAGCAACTTACACCCGAATACAGCAAACTGAATGAATACAGACTGTTCCCCTATCATCGTTTAGACCTTTCTGCTATTTATACGCCCACGCCCAAAAAACCCAAAAGATGGAAAAGCAGTTGGGCATTTTCTATCTACAATGTTTACAGCAGGCAAAACCCTTATTTTCTGTATGTGGATTCGAGAGGAAATACCGGACAAGGGGTAGATGTGAAAGTGAAGCAGGTATCCATTTTTCCGATACTTCCAAGCATTACTTACAATTTCAGTTTCTGATTCATTCCTCACACGCGGAAATTGATACTCTTTCAGCTTTTACGGTTGATAAACCACTCTTGTTTTCGCCACTTCTCCGCCATTAGTTTTGAAGGTAGCGATGTAGAGTCCGCTTGAATTTTTTGGGAACGCTACCTTGTTCTTTCCCTCTTTAATATTGTAAGCAGCTATCTGCTGCCCCTGTAAACTTGCAATCACCAATATACCCCGCTCCTTACATTCGGCAGTAAAGCTTCCTTTGGTAGGATTAGGATAAAGAACCAACTCCGGTGTCTTTGATGATGATACTTTCGGCACACCCGTAGGCGCACAATTTGGTATGACACAACCCATGCTATCTACCACTACTACCCATACATCCTGGGTATGCTGGCTGGTGCTGCCTACCGTACCTGTCATGACTATAGAGCCGTTGGAACGCTCCGCTGCATCTACCAAATAATTAAAGCTCGTAGCTGGATCTTTATAATAATGATTATCCCAAACTACAAAACCGTTTTTATCCAATTTCATAGCCCAGCCTTGTCCAACTGGTTCGGGCTTAAATAATGTGTCAGCTCTGAGTCCTACTATAAGGTAATTGTCATCCTTTAGCTGCTTCACATTCCATATCCATCGTTTATCTGCTTTTAACGTCACAAAATGCTTTAACCACACTATTCTGAACTGATCATCAAGGTGAGCAACGTATTCCGGTAAGTTATGTATATCACTTGGGTCGTTTGGGTAGACCAGACTATCCAAAAACCCCAAATGAAAAAACCCTCCATTTTTATCCTTATATATCTTTCCGCCGCCGCCATAGCGTGTGCTGTATAAAGTGTCTTTGAGCAGATTGCCAAGCGTGTCATAAACTAAAAACCAGGGCTGGCTGGCATCATAGCTATGATTACCTACATGCACCCGTCTTGTCTTGTTGGCTCCCACCAATATCTTTCCATTGCCAATGTACTCGCAGGTGTAAAAACCATTGGCTGCATGTACCGCCTCCCAGAGTACATTACCATTGCTGTCGGTTCTTTTTAAGATGCCGTTACCATTCCATCCTCTTATGCTGGCAGTTATAAAGCCGCCATCGGGCATCAGGTTGCAGTCGTTCATAAACTCGCGGCTAACTGTGAATGAGTTTGTATGTAATCTTACCCATAAAGTGTCTCCGTTAGCATCAAGTTTCGCAAGGCGGGTATGTTGAATAAAGCTGGAGCCGTAAGGACGTGAATAAGTAAGCGGGGCAATATAACCGCCTCCCGGCAACTGCCTTACCGCGCCGGGATTTCCTCTGAAAACATTAGTATTATAAACCCTTAGTATAGTTTTGCTCAATAACTCGTTTCCGGATGGAGCAATTTTTTTTGCGTTGAAGGCTAATTTATTCTTACTGGCGCCCCCAAAAATCATGTAATTACCATCGCTGGCTATATGCACACTATAGCCCCAGTCGGCGGAAGTATCAAAGTCATAAAGCTGGTTAAGATATTGAGCGGAAGATACTACTGGCGC
Source organism: uncultured Taibaiella sp. (assembly GCA_937870855.1). Lineage (GTDB taxonomy): Bacteria > Bacteroidota > Bacteroidia > Chitinophagales > Chitinophagaceae > JAFIGV01. The sequence goes on along the minus strand of CALMWT010000190.1, from coordinate 2,392 downwards.
AAGCAGCGCCAGTAGTATTATTATTGAGAATTTTTTCATCGTGTCAGGGTTGATATACTAATCTGAAATTACTTGCTTTTCCACCGCCGTCCGGTACAAAACGCAGCATATAGATACCGGATGCTAATTCGGTTGGCAGCCTCACTTCATTAACGCTTTCCTTCACCGAAAAAACTGTTACCTTCTTACCCACCATACTGTATACGCTTAATGATCCTTTTGCCGGCACTGTAGCCTTAAAGCTGCCGCTTGTAGGATTAGGATATACACTTATCTCCGTTTCTTTTTGTACAGAAGCTACCGAAGTAGGCGCACAATTTGGTATAATACAGCCAATGCTATCTACCACTACTACCCATACATCTTGTCCATGATTGAAGTTAGGATGTCCACTTACACTTCCTGTAAGAACAATGCTGCCATCAGAACGCTCCGCTGCATCCACCAGATAGTGAACCGTGCCTATACTATCTACATAAAAGCTATTGTCCCATTCTGTGAACCCCCATTTATTCAGCTTCGCAGCCCAACCTCTCGGGTTTGGGAAAGTATCCCATTTTTGCCCTATTAAAAGATACCCATCATCTTTAAGCTGCTTGACATTCCAAATAAAAACTTTGGATGTCGGGCTTGCATAGTTTTTTATCCACGTAACCTTAAAACTATCATCAAGATGCGCAATGTATTCGGGAAAATTAACAATACTTGAAGGACTTGAAACTAATAGAGAATCAACATTTCCCCAATGAAAAAACCCTCCATTCTTATCCTTATATATCTTACCGCCGCCGCCATAGTGTGTGCTGTATAAGGTGTCTTTTAGCAAATTACCCAGCGTGTCATAAACTAAAAACCAAGGCTGGCTGGTTTGGTAGCTATCGCCTGGTATTTGTTTGACACGTGTTTTGTTTGCTCCTACCAATATCTTCCCATCTCCTATATACTCACAGCTATAAAAGCCATTGGCATCGTGCATTGCCGTCCACAGCACATTGCCGTTGCTATCGGTTCGTCTTAATACAGCATCCGAATTTACGCCACCACGCTTTATATTGGCAGTAATGTACCCTTTGTCCGGCATCAGGTTTACCATATTGGCAAACTCCATATTGCCTGAAAACATAGTATCGGAATGCCATTTCAGCCACAGTGTATCTCCGTTGGGCGCTAATCTTGTAAGCCCTGCCAGCTTTATATTAAACCCGAAATGAGATCGGATAACCGTGACAGGCACGATATAATCTCCGTTTGAAAGTCGTTTCGCGCCGCCAGGCTCTCCGTCGTACCAGCTAAATGTACCTGGCCCTTTTAATACCTCTTTTTTTGCTAACTCTGTACCATTTGGATCCACTGTTTTGGCCAGTATGCGCCATGTCCCCCTTATACCTGCGCCAATGATAAAGTAATTATTATCAGGTTGTACAAACACATGGTAGCCCCAATCGGCCGTAGTGTCGTGATCGTATAGCTTGTTCAAATATTGGCTCTTTGAAATTACTGGTATTGCTAAAAGCAATACCAGTAATAAAAAATTACATCTCATACAAATCAGGGTTTATAAACTAATCTGAAAATTCTTGCATTCCCTCCGTCCCAGTAGCTGTAAGCACTTTTTTAATCCAAACAATCTTGCCTTTGTGATCAAGTTTCATGTAGCAGGGAGCTGTATATTCAGTAGTGCCTACTACATGTCGCGTATAACCTACGGCAATGTATTCCTTTTTGCTGGTTTGGATAACATCGAATATCCAATCGTAAGATCTGAAACTGCTTAACGCATGGTTGGATGTTGCCTGCGCATGCCATTGCTGCGCTACAGGCACTTGCGCTTTCGCATTACTTACTATTATCAAGCCCAGTAAGAAGGCTGCTATTTTTTTCATTTTGCATGTTGTTATAAATTTTAGTGGAAATAAGACTTTAAAGAACAAAAACCTGAGAAGAAAATAAACACAAGATCTATAGCCTGAGCATGGCTATAGTTGTCTGAATTGCTTCGGAAAAGCCTGCTCTGCTTTTTATGAGATTTTTTTGCGTTTGGCCATAGCTACCAATTTAAAAATGTGATGAATAATACAGCGATGCACTTGCATCTCAGCTTAGTTTTGTTTGTTTATTCATCAACTCTCTTTCTGATAATCTTTCCACAAGGGCAATGTACACGCGCCTTTATTAGGAGAAAAATGTGATGGAGAATAAATATAATAAGAATAAAATTAAAAAAAACAAGAGTTTCCGGTGTATTTGCTTTCGCTCGCTGTGCAAACAAGTTGCTGGCCAATTATTATTTCATACAGCAACTTATACCTGAGTACAGCAAACTGAATGAGTACGGATGCAGTTGGGCATTTTCTATCTACAATGTTTACAGCAGGCAAAACCCTTATTTTCT
>CALMWT010000189.1 GCA_937870855.1 uncultured Taibaiella sp. | reverse complement strand
TGGGTTGTTTCCGGGGTTTATGGGTTTTGTTTTTCCGGTGGAGTCGTTGGGTACGTTGCAGATGCTGAGCGAGGTGGGGTTGGTGTTGTTTATGTTTGTGATAGGGATGGAGTTGGATTTGGGTTTGCTGAGGTTGAAGGCTGGTGCGGCGTTGTATATTAGTAATGCGAGTATAGTGATTCCGTATTTTTTGGGTGTGGTGCTTGCTTATTTTTTGTATGATGGGTATGCGCCGGTGGCTATTCCGTTCTATGCGTTTGGGTTGTTTATGGGAATAGCGATGAGTATAACTGCGTTTCCGGTGCTGGCTCGGATAATAAGGGAGCGGGGGATAACGAATACGCAGTATGGGACGATAGCAATAACGAGTGCGGCGGCTAATGATATAACGGGGTGGTGTGTGCTTGCTTTTGTGATAGCGAGAGTGAAGGCGGGGTCTGTGGTGTCTTCGGTTTATACGATAGTGGGTGCGGTGGTGTATGTGGTGGTGATGGTGGTGGTGGTGAAAAGGATGTTGAAGCGGCTGGCGGTGGGAAGGGAAATAAAGCCTGCGAGGATGGCTATTGTGTTTTTGGTGATGCTGGTAAGTGCTTATGTGAGTGAGTTGATAGGTGTTCATGCATTGTTTGGTGCGTTTTTGGCTGGGGTGATAATGCCTGAGGAGTGGAGTTTTAGGAAAACTATTATTGATAAGATAGAGGATGTAGCGTTGGTATTGTTGCTTCCGCTGTTTTTTGTATTGACGGGACTGAGAACGGAGATTGGTTTGATAAATGACCCAGGTTTGATAGGTGTGTGTGTGATAATAATATTGGTGGCTATAGTAGGAAAGTTTGGGGGTAGTGCATTTGCAGCAAGAATGAAGGGGGAATCGTGGCACGATAGTCTGGCGATTGGCGCTTTGATGAATACAAGAGGATTAATGGAACTGGTGATTTTAAATATTGGTTATGATCTGGGAATTCTTACGCCCGAAGTTTTTACAATGATGGTGATAATGGCGATTGTTACCACGCTAATGACAAGTCCGTCTTTAGATATTATTGGTAGATACTATCGCCGCTAATTTTCCTAAACCAAGCTGAAAACAAAAAACCGCCCCAAAGTGGGACGGCTTTCCAAAAAAAAAGTTTAAAAGTTTACTTTGTCATTGTCTTTTTGGCTTCGATGCTAAGCGTAGCGTGTGGCACTGCCCGCAAACGAGCTTTGTCAATGAGCTTACCCGTAACACGACAGATACCGTAAGTCTTGTTTTCTATACGCATCAATGCTTTTTCAAGATGGTTGATGAACTGGATCTGGCGGCTGGCAAGCTGTGCAAGTTGCTCGCGCTCCATTGCGCCACTGCCGTCTTCCATATTCATGTAGCGGTTTTCGGTATCTTCCGTACCTGCTTCATCTTTACGTGTTATCAAACCTTGCAGGTAAGAAAGTTCTTTTTTTGCTGCGTCTATTCTGTTTGAAATTAATTCTCTGAACTCGTTAAGTTCTTCATCACTATATCTATACACTGGACCTTGGTTTTCTGTGGGTTGATCTAAAATTGAACGTGTAAAATCTGGTTGATAGTTGATCATTGTTTTCGACTCATCAGCCTGTTTAGATTTGTTTTCCAAACGGCGATGCGCGATGATCACATTGGCCTTCTTTTCCTCACGAATGGCGCTACGCGTAATAGCTGGGCGTGCAGCCGGACTTGGCACATTGGAAGGAACTATAGGCTTTGCATTTGCCCGCGTAGTTGGCGCAACTATAATCTTTTGTTTAGGCGCTTTCGCTTTCCTGCCCGCTTTGGCGGCAGGTGCAGGTGTTGGCGCGGGTGTAGCTTTCTTTGCAGGTTCCGGTTTCACTTCCGGTGCTACCTGTTTTTTAGCGGGAGCAACTGGCGCTGCCGCTTTTTTAGCAGGTATCTGAGTTTTCTTCTCAGGTGTTGCAGGTGTTGCTACACTCTTTTTATTCACAACTGCTTTGGAAGGCGCTGCGGCTTTTTTTGCAGGAACTGCCTTCTTTGCGGCTGTGGACTTAGCTGAAACATTCTTGCTTGTCTTATTCACAGTCTTATTGGATTTTACTAGCGTTTTCTTACTTGGGGTTGCTTTTTTAACCGATGCCACCTTTTTTACAGAAGCGGCTTTTTTTACAGGCTTTGCATATTTCACAAGTTTAGCGGCTTTAATAGCTGGCTTCTTTTTTAATGGTGTAGCCTTTTTTGCAGATGCTGCCTTCTTTGTGGGAGCAGCTTTCTTTGCAGGAGCAGCTTTCTTTGCAGGGGCTGCTTTCTTTGCAGGGGCTGCTTTCTTTGCAGGGGCTGCTTTTTTAACCACTTTGGCGGCAGCTTTCTTTACAATTTTTGCCGGAGCCTTTTTTACAGGCGCTTTTTTTACAGGTTTCGCAGGAGCTTTCTTTGCTACCTTTTTAGCGACAGGCTTCTTAGCCACAGCTTTTTTTACTGAGCCTGAGGCTTTTGTGTTTTTAGTAGCTTTTGCAGCCGGTTTTTTTTGGGTGGCCATGGCTTTTATGCATTTTTAGATATTAACACTTTAAGCGTTGCCTCATTAACCTCTATCTCTGTTCCGTCCTGTACGTTCGGCACTATCTGAATATTATCCGCTAAAATTTCTGCGCAAATATAATCGCTAAAGTTTATTATCGCAGATTTTAATGGTTCGTGTTCTTCTATCTTAACTGCAATGCGATCAGTGAGTTCTAATCCGGTTTCTTTTCGAATCTTCTGAATCCGGTTTACGATTTCTCTTGCATTACCTTCCTCTTGCAATTCGGGGGTTACTGTAATATCTAAAGCCACGGTTAGATTATCTTTATTCGCTACAGCCCACCCTGGAATGTCTTCAGCAATAATTTCTACATCGCCAATTCCTATTTCTACAGTGTTTCCTTCTACTAAAAGCTCAAAATTTTGGTTGCGTTCTAAATTACCAATATCACTCTGACTCATTTGCGCAATGACGGCTGCTACTGCTTTCATCTTTGCACCCATACGGGCACCTAAAGCCTTAAAATTGGGTTTGAGTTTCTTTTTTATAAAACCATCGCTATCAATCAGGTAATCGAACGACTTTACATTTACTTCCGATTTTACAATTTCCTCTATTTTTTGAATCTGCTCCTTCATCTGCTTGTTCAAAACAGGCACTAATATCTTTTGCAGCGGTTGACGAACTCGAATATTTACCTTCTTTCGAATAGAAAGTACAAGGGAAGAAATATCCTGAGCCATTTGCATCCGCTCTTCAAGTGCAGGGTCAATTATACTTTCATCAATTTGCGGATAATCAGCGAGGTGTACACTTTCAGCAGTATGACGATGGGTAATGCTGTTTAGGTTTCGATAAAGCCAATCGGCAAAAAACGGTGCAATCGGTGCCATTAAGAGGGAAAGTGTTTCAAGACATTCATACAATGTCTGATAAGCACAAATTTTATCGTGCTCATATTCTCCTTTCCAGAAACGACGACGGCAAAGTCTTACATACCAGTTGCTTAAATGCTCATCTACAAAATCTTCGATGGCCCGTCCCGCATGGGTAGGCTCATAGTCGTCCATGGATTTGGTAACATCCTTTACTAATGAGTGAAGACTGGAAATAATCCATTGATCTATTTCGGGTCTTTGATGTACAGGTACATACCGCTCTTTAAATGTAAAACCATCCACATTAGCATACAGCGCAAAAAACTGATAGGTATTGTAAAGCGTTCCAAAATATTTTCTTTGAACTTCTTTTATTCCTTCTGTGTCAAATTTCAAACTATCCCATGGCGAGGCGTTGGTTATTAAATACCAGCGTGTAGCATCTGCACTATATTTTTCAATAGTTTCAAAGGGATCTATGGCATTTCCAAGACGTTTACTCATCTTATTGCCATTCTTATCCAGCACTAAACCATTTGAAACAACAGTTTTATAAGCAACACTATCAAACAGCATTACACCCAGCGCATGTAAAGTGTAAAACCAACCACGAGTCTGATCTACTCCCTCCGCAATAAAGTCTGCCGGGAAGTTATGTTTCAATTCTGTCTTAGGATGTGCATTGAAAGGATAGTGCAACTGTGCGTAAGGCATAGCGCCAGAATCAAACCATACATCTACAAGATCAGGCTCACGGCGCATTGCTTTTCCACGACTATCCACCAGAATAATCTGATCTACATACGGTTTATGCAAATCCAGTTTCCCTTCCAGTTTCTTATACTTATCTATATGCGTAATGCCAAACTTATTGGTAATATCGGTAATGGCATTTAGCGGACCGAGCACACCCTCCCACTCGTCT
>CALMWT010000188.1 GCA_937870855.1 uncultured Taibaiella sp. | reverse complement strand
TACCATTTACAACGATGAAATGGAATCGAAAGCGTTTGGACTTGCTGCAATTTCTCACGCAAGCGTTCATAGCCTTAAAGGTTACATTGGGCATACACTGGGCGCAGCAGGTGTGGTAGAAAGCGCCATGATTATTGAAAGTCTGCAAAGGCAACAGTTAATTCCCTCGGCAGGGTTTAGTGAACTTGGTGTTTCGCAGCCACTGCACATCACGTGCACATCAGAGAAAGCTATCATCAACTATGTTTTAAAAACAGCTTCGGGATTTGGCGGATGCAATGCAGCCGCTGTATGGGGAAGAGTTTGAAATTTTATTCGTTGATTTGGCTCCTTTATTTTCCACATTTAAAGCAAAGAGATTTTGGCGCGAAAGAAAAAACAATCGGTTTACAACATTACTATTGACGCATACGCAGCAGAGGGAAAAAGTATAGCGCATCTGGAAGATGGAAAGGTGTTGTTTGTAGAAAATTCCATACCCGGCGATGTAGTGAATGCAAGAATTGTGAAGCAGAAAAAAAACTGGGCAGAGGGCAAAGTAACTGAATTGGTAAAAGCTTCGCCCGATCGCATAAATGCTTTTTGTCCGCACTTTGGCGTATGCGGTGGTTGCAAGTGGCAAATGCTTCCTTATGAGTTTCAGCTTCGCTACAAGCAGCAGCAGGTAATGGATCAGTTGGAACGCATCGGCCACATCGCTTTGCCGGAAATGCAACCCATCATTGGTAGTCCGCATCAGCGTTATTACAGAAACAAACTTGAATTTACATTTTGCACTTCCCGCTACCTTACCAACGAAGAAATTCAACAGGCCAACGGAGAGAAAATTGAAACAGAACCGGCGCTCGGCTTTCATGCACCCGGCATGTTCGATAAGGTGGTTCCGATTTATACCTGCTATCTGCAATCAGAGCCAACCAATATTTTACTCAACGCACTAAGACAATATACGGAAGCTCACAACCTCGAATATTACAACTACCGGGCGCAAGCCGGCTGGCTGCGCAATGTAATAATTCGTGTGGCAAGAACCGGCGAAGTGTTGATCAATCTGGTAATTCACCACGAGGACAAGCAGGCAAGAGAAGGTTTGCTCAATCATTTGCTTGAAAATATACCGGGTATCACCACTCTTCATTATACCATCAATCCGAAAATGAACGATAGTATTCACGACCTTGAAGTGCATACTTATTTTGGTAAAGGCTACATAGAGGAGACGCTCGAAGATTTTCGTTTTAAAATTTCTCCCAAATCGTTTTTCCAAACCAATACTTACCAGGCGGAAGCTTTGTATAAAGCCACACGCGAGTTTGCCGGACTTACAGGCAACGAAGTGTTGTACGATCTGTATTGCGGAACGGGGAGTATTGGCATTTTTTGCTCGAAGGGTGCAAAGAAAGTGATAGGAATAGAAGTAGTGGAAGATGCTGTGAAAGATGCGTATGAAAATGCTGGGTTGAATAATTTAGCCCACTGTAAATTTTATGCGGGTGATGTGGCTGTAATTTGCACCGATGAATTTTTCGCAGAGCATGGCAGACCCGATGTGATTATTACTGACCCACCGCGCGCAGGTATGCACGAAAAACTGGTACAGCAAATTTTAAAAATAGCAGCGCCCAAAGTGGTGTATGTAAGTTGTAACCCCGCCACTCAGGCACGCGACCTGCAGTTGCTTGATGTTTCTTATAAAGTTACCCGTCTGCAACCGGTAGATATGTTTCCGCATACACACCATATTGAGAATATTGCGCTGCTGGAATTGAGGTGAAGTTGTCTCTCCAAAAATAATTTTTCAAGTAATCTTCTGTGATTGCATTGATTTCCTGCACCTTACGAAAATGACGGCATTTTCATGCCCCTGCAACGGCACAAAGATGCCCCTTGCTTTTTTCAATTATTATCCGTCCCTTTATGGAAAGATCTTTTTAAAACCTGATTATTATTCGAAAGCAGCGCGCGTTTTAATGGCAAATGGATTGGAAGAGCAGAATCTTTTAATTAACTTTTAAAAAAAATTTTTTATGCAAAAATCAGCTAAGTCGCTACCACAGCGCATTTCAGAAAAATCAATATGGGGGGGGTAAATCTTCTCATTTCTAAACTATCAAAACAAATAGTCGTGATGATAGTCTTGTTATTCTCCTTTCAAACTTATGGACAGCCTATACCAGCTACCAATCCGGAAACTACCATTGCAGGACTTACCCTTCAGGCATGGCCATTTTTCAATCTTGAAGATGTTGTGATTAACTGCGACATGCTACAATTAGGAACTGATGACGATGCTCAGGACTACAATACAGCTTCGGGCATAGACGTGATATCGCGTGCCATTGATGTGTCCACCGGTGTGGTAGGTGTGGAATATGTGGTAAACCAGACAGCTACTACCAATATGTGGGACGTAAACAGGATTTACGCCGTTAGCAATAGCAGCAACAGCGGTAAAAACATATTAAGCGCCTTGTACAATGGAACAGACATTGTTTATAAAGTGAGCGCAAACAGTGCATCCTACAAACAGGGTAATACTACTGGCATCATACATAATCCTGGTAAGGCAAGTGTCAGACTCTACCCCAATCCCGCGCATCACATCCTCACAATCGCTGGTGCTGATAACAGCGCTTATGAAATACAGGATATGACCGGAAAGCTGATGCTGAAGGGGTATAACAAAGGTAGTTCGATAGATATAAGGACTCTTCCTGCTGGAATGTATATTATAAGCCTACAAGAAGAAAACAAAACTTTAAAATTCACCAAACAATAAAATTTTTCATGAGCCAGATAGCTAATCAGCTGTCTGGCTCTCTTAATTGATAGCGTATGAAAAAGCTAATCGGCATTACATTGCTTTTTATCTCCTGCTTGCAGGCTACAGGACAACAAACACCTCAATTTATAATGAACGGCAATTATCAGGTTGGAGGATCCCATTTGTTCACTAACCCGCAAGGTAACTGGAGACAGGACTTATATTATCCTTCGGATTTTCAAGGCGCGCCAGCGGGCAATATTACAAGGATATATTATCAAGCTTATGCTGCATATCTCCCTGTTAACTTTAATATTGGTAACCTGCTTATCAAGATGGGATATTTGCCTCAAGATGAAAACGGCGACAGTATGTCTTTTAAGTCAACAGCCCCAGTTTCGTTTTATCCTACAGACACAGTTCTGTTTTCTTCGAGTTTTTTTATAGACACACCAGTTATTTTAGGCGATTGGGTAGGTTTTACACTTCAGAAGCCATTCTATTACAACGCAGTTAAAAATTTTATCGTAGAAATTCAGGTGGATACATTAGATGTCATGTGGGGTTTAACCACAAAAGGTAATGTGGTAGGGACAGCACCCCTCCGTAGTTATACAAGAGGGAAAGGTCCTTCAGGCACATGGAATAATATTAACTTTGCCGGTGGAGTACAGCATCTCGGCTTTGACATTCAACCTAACGATGTACGCGATGTACAAAACCTTTCTTCTTTTATGCTCTACCCCAATCCTTCGGAGGGAAAAGTAAATTTCAGCTTTGAAACCAAGCAGCCTATCAGGCAGGCAACCCTTACAGTCAGAAATATTACTGGTGCAATAGTTTATTCGGAACAATATGGAAATATAAGCGAGCGTTTTTCAAAACAGCTTGATTTGAAAGACTTTCCCCGCGGTCTTTACCTCGCAGAGCTAAAAGCAGACGGAGAAAAAATAACAAGGAAGCTGGTGTTGCAGTAAAACATTTCCGGTCAACTAAATCGAAGGTCATGCTCAGGTATGGCCTTTCCTTTTTGCAGCAACACAGGCAATGTGCTTATCCTGTGCATATCGTTTTTATGAGGCACAGCTTTTTTAAAGCAATAGAAAACCCATTATGGATTGCAGAAAAAGGAAGCACGATCTTGAAGAAATTATGCAAAAAGCAACAGAGGGAAAGGAGTTGGATCACTGCGAAGAATTGCACTATCTGGTGCACGTGCTTCATATAGAGGAAGAGGTTGCAGAGCAGATGTTATACAATGGCAATACAGAAACGCCGCCGCTCAAAGCTTAAACCACTTCCATTTTTTCTTTGTATTCTTTTAACACCGCATCGTACAGCGCTTCATAAAGAGGAATGACTCTCGATTTCTCAAAAGTACGTGCATGTTCCATAGCCGCATCTTTAAACTGCTGTAGCGTGTCGTCATCTCCCAGAATGTAAGCAGCATGGTCAGCCATCGCATCAATATCGCCCACATCGCTGAGGTAACCGGTTTTACCTTGCACATTTATTTCGGGTAGTCCGCCCACGTTTGTAGAAATGACGGGCACACCACAAGCCATAGCCTCCAGCGCAGAAAGCCCAAAGCTTTCATATTGTGAGGGTAGCAGAAAAAGGTCGGCGATGCTAAGGATTTCGTCCATTTGTTCCTGCTTTCCGAGGAAGCGGATATCGTTGCAAATACCCAGAGCGCGACATAGTTCTTCTGCACTTTGCCTTTCTGGTCCGTCGCCAATCATTAGAAGTTTGGAAGGTATTTTTTGATGTACTTTTTCAAATACCTTAATCACATCTTCTACTCTTTTTACTTTTCGGAAATTAGAAACATGCGCCAAAATTTTTTCACCGCTTGGCGCCAGCATTTTCTTAAAATGCTCTTTGTCGCTCTGATGAAATTTGGAAGTATCTACAAAGTTGGTGATTACGTGAATCTCTTTCTCGATGGGAAAATGCTTGTAGGTTTCCTCGCGTAAATTTTTGGAAACGGCAGTGATGGCATCCGATTCATTAATAGAAAAAGTAACCACCGGTGCATAGGTCTGGTCGCGGCCTACAAGTGTAATGTCTGTGCCATGCAGGGTAGTAATAAACGGAATATCGCGTCCTGATTTTTTTAAAATCTGCTTGGCAAAATAAGCCGCAGACGCATGTGGTATGGCGTAGTGTACGTGCAGCAGATCAAGATTGTTGTTGGTAATTACATGCACAAGTGTGCTGGTCAGCGCTGTTTCATACGGAGGAAAATCGAACAACGGATAATTCTGAACAGTAACCTCGTGGTAATAGATATTAGGATGAAAATTTAATCTTACAGGTTGCTGGTAACTGATAAAATGTACCTCATGTCCTTTTGCCGACAAGGCCATTCCAAGTTCTGTAGCCAGTACGCCGCTACCACCAAATGTAGGATAACAAACAATTCCTATTCTCATACTCAGTTTATTGCCTGCAAATATCAGTTGCAGATGTTTACCCGCCTAAATGGTGCAATAAGCATTACCAATAAACGATGCTATATTCTCAGGAAAGCTTTGCGTGCGAAAGAATATAAGCACGAACCATTGCTCCTTGTGTTTCTGTAAGTTTCGAGCGGTTGATCATCCGTGGCAACACACGCTCCCATTTTTCTACATTGCGCGACTCAGGTTCAAACATCTTGTGGCATTTGTTGCAGTTTGCCTGCCACAATACTTTACCTTCTTCCATTTGCTGAGTAGTAAAATTCTTTTTCACGTCTGCAACTTTTGCTTCGGGGGTCATCTTATTCGACGCAGCAGATTTGCTCGAAGAGCAGTTAGCCATAAAAACAGAGAGAGACGCGAAAGCGAATAAAGTGAGTAGCTTTTTCATAATGCCTTTTGAAAAATTCGCTGCAAAATAAGATTAGTTTTTTCTAAGTCAAGGCATGTATTTTTAGCCAATGAACCGAATATGTTGGCGGACTATCAAAACGTAATTTCCTGCCATCATGTAAAGCTCATCTACCACAGCAACAACTAAAATTTCCAAATGAAATTTCGCAGCCTTCTAAGTTTAGCGCTTCTTATTTTCAGTACAAGTTCCATCGCTCAGGATTCAGCCGTTTTTCGCCGCATTTCCAATCATATTATGCAGCATGGAAAATGCTATGAAGATTTGCGGGTGCTTTGTAAAAGTGTAGGTCATCGTCTCAGTGGTTCGCCACAAGCACAAAAAGCGGTAGCGTGGGGCGAGCGAACTTTGCGGGAGGCAGGTGCAGACAAAGTATGGTTGCAAATGGTGGACGTGCCTCATTGGGTGCGTGGAAAAGAAAGTCTGAAAATTAAGTGGGCGGGCAAAGAATGGACAACTATCCCTATGCTGTCGCTGGGCAATACGGTGGGAACAGATAACAAAGTGCTGGAAAAGGAAATAGTGATGGTAAATAGTTTTGATGATTTTAAAAGATTGTCGTCAAAAGAGGTAGCAGGAAAAATTGTTTTTTTCAACCACCGCTTTCCGCAGGAATTAATAAACACATTTGAAGGATACGGCGAAGCGGGACCATATCGCTGGCATGGGCCGAATATGGCTTCAGCAAAAGGAGCCGCAGCAGTAATTATAAGAAGTATATCAACCGGTATGGACGATGCGCCGCACACGGGTTCGCTGCGTTATGCAGATTCGGTAAAATCCATTCCTGCTGTGGCAATCGGAAATTTTTCGGCCGATATGCTGGAAGAACAATGCAGGAAAGGAACCGTTCGCGCACAGCTTCAGTCGAATTGCAAAATGCTTGGAACGAAAACATCGTTCAATGTAATTGGTGAACTAAAAGGAAGTGAATACCCCGATCAGTTTGTAATAGCAGGTGGGCACCTCGATAGCTGGGATGTGGGAGAAGGAGCGCATGATGATGGTGCGGGTTGTGTGCAAAGCATTGAAATACTCCGCACTTTCAAAAGACTGAACTTGCGTCCGAAACGAACCTTGCGGATTGTGCTTTTTATGAATGAGGAAAACGGACTGAAAGGAGGACTTGCGTATGCCGATTCTGCAAAAGCGAAAAACGAAAAACACATTTTTGCCTTGGAAAGCGATGCGGGCGGATTTTCACCACGCGGTATAGGGCTGGAGATGAGTTGGGCGCACAAACAATATTTGAAAGGTTACAGACATTTATTTCTTCCCTACGGTGTTTATGATTTTGAGCAGGAACATGGCGGGGCAGATATTTCTCCGTTAAAAAGACAAGGTGTCCCCGTGGCAGGTTTAATTCCCGACCCGCAACGCTATTTCGATTACCACCATACTCCACAAGATGTTTTTGAGGCTGTAAATCATAGAGAATTGAAGCTCGGTGCAGTGGCAATGACCCAACTGATCTACCTCATCGCCCAATACGGACTTTAGAGCAATGCTAAATTTTGAATTTTGAATTCTGAATTTTCGGAACATACCATTCTAAGAAAACTGTTGAAAAAACCTTCAGCAGTTGTTGCACTTGCTATCATTACACTCACCTGTGTCGTTGCTGTTTTTGCATATCTGCTTGCACCCGATAATACCCCTTATGCCAATAGAATGATTATAGAACTGGCAGCAAAGCAACCTGGTTTTAAGAAGCAGCTTTTACTCGTTCCAAAGCAAATCCAACAACTGCAACCGTCTAAACTTGTGCAGTGGTTTGCGGGTAAACCCTCCGATTTTACGGCTGTGCCTATAAATGGTTATTGGGTAGAAGGAGATGTGTTATTCGCGAGGCATTATGTAGATGACGGCATGGAAGATACTTTGCAATACGTCATTTCTTCACTGGCTATATCCGGTGAAAAATCTTTGGAAAAGATTGAAAGGAATCAAATTGAAACGCGTGTATTTTGGTTGGGCACAGACAGGTACGGACGAGATATTTTATCAAGATTAATTGTGGGTTCAAGAGTGAGTATTGCTGTAGGTTTTGTTGCGGTTATACTTTCCCTTACTATCGGTATTGTGCTGGGTTCACTTGCAGGTTATTTTGGAGGAATCGTAGATAATGCGGTAATGTGGATCATCAATATTCTCTGGGCTATTCCCACCTTACTCCTCGTGTTTGCTATTACCCTTACAATTGGCAAAGGCTTTTGGGAAATATTTGTTGCCATCGGACTAACCATGTGGGTAAGCGCAGCCCGCCTTATTCGGGGACAAGTATTGGTGCTGCGCGAAATGGAATACGTAACGGCGGCAAAGGCACTCGGACTATCGGATATGCGCATCATTTTTCGCCACATCTTGCCCAACATTGCGGGACCATTGATGGTGATTGCCGCCAGCAATTTTGCTACAGCCATTTTAATTGAAGCAGGTTTAAGTTTTCTGGGTATTGGTGTGCAGCCACCACAACCTTCCTGGGGACTGATGATCAAAGAACACTACAATTTCTTACTTACCAACCGACCATTGCTGGCAATTATTCCTGGTATTGCAATCATGCTTTTAGTGTATGCCTTCAATGTTTTAGGAAATGCTTTGAGAGATGTGCTCGATGTGCGGAGCTGATGGGAAAACATGGTGCGTCAATTCTCACAGATGCTGCGCAAGGATTTAATTATTTTTTCGTACCAGCTAAATTTATTTCCCTCCAAACAAATTGATTCACAGGTAATTACCATTGCTTACGGCATTTTCATGCCCCTGCAACGGCACAAAGATGCCCCTTGCTTTTTTCAATTATTA
>CALMWT010000187.1 GCA_937870855.1 uncultured Taibaiella sp. | reverse complement strand
AATTTCTTTAGCTTCATCTACGCTTTGTATTGGGTCTTCAGTGCCGGGAACCATAGGCACATTGAATTTTTTTGCAGCTTGCTTTGCAGCAATCTTACTGCCCATCATGCTAATGCTATGTTCCGAAGGGCCTATGAAAATAATTCCCGCATCGGCACAGGCTTTGGAGAAAGAAGCATTTTCACTTAAAAAACCATAGCCCGGATGGATGGCATCAGCACCGGTTTGCTTTGCCACTTGCAATATTTTTTCTGCACGCAAATAGCTTTGAGAAGAAGGTGCAGGACCGATACAAACCGCTTCATCGGCGTAGCGCACAAATGGCATATTTCTATCCGCCTCTGAAAAAACGGCTACGGTTTTTATACCCATTTCTCTTGCTGTGCGCATTACACGCATAGCTATTTCGCCACGATTGGCTACCAGAATTTTTTGCATAGTGGGCAAAGATAAGTGCGGAGGTGTATTTCAAACGAAGGCGGAAAATATATTGAGGATTGAGGGAGGAGGATTGAAAGAAAATTCCGGCATCTTTTTATTCAGACATTTTCACACGGAGGTAACAGAGAAACAGAGTCACAGAGAATATCCCGTTAATCTTCCAATCCTATAAATCCCAATTCAGACAATCTTCAAATCCCAATTCAGACAATTAAGTTATTACAAAATAGCCGAGCGCCACCCATATCAGCCCTTTTATCAGAAAAAACATGAAGCCCCAAAATCCTATTTTCTTCAGCCATTTTATGAGCTTTGGTTGCGGTTTAGTCGTTGCAGTACACATAGTGGGAGATTTTAGTTTGCAATGATTTTATAAGTTTTGAAGTCGCTGCTCATGGGTGCCGGTTTACCCTCAGCCTTTGCCTTTGCGAGGTCGGCGAATCCTCTTTTATGCCCTTCAAGAAATGCTTCGCTTTTTGTCCAGTCTTTAAAAGCATCTTCGTTTTCCCAGTAACTTACTATCAGGTAATCTTGCCCTTCTTTTTGTGGCTTTAGCACGTGCATATCAAAAAAGCCTGGCATAGTGTCAATGGCTTTTGCTCGCATAGCAAAAAGTTCTTCAAACCGTGTTGCGTATTCTGGCGAGCAACTGATGTAGTTTATCGCTACAAATTTCTTATCCATAAAATAGTGAGTATTTAATATTGTGCAGCAAAAGTAAATGGGTCATGTTTTTGTCAGTTTCAGAAATGGAAAGGAAAATTTTTGATTTCGGGAAAAGTTTGGCGGCGGCTACCTTTGCGCACTATGCTACAAATGGATTTGGAGGGGGAGGCAATAGCATTGCTGGCAGAGCGGGCGCTATGGTGGGAGAAAGAAAAAACGCTGATAGTGGCAGATATTCACTGGGGTAAAAGTGCACATTTCAGAAAACATGGGATAGCCATACCGCTACAAACACAAACTAATGATGAGATGCGGCTTGCAAACCTTTTGAGAGGAAAAAAGGCAGAGCGATTGGTAATAGCAGGCGATCTTTTTCATAGTAAAACGAATATGCAGGTGGATTTTTTTTCTCATTTCAGAAACCATCATCAATCGCTGCATATAGACCTAGTGATAGGCAACCACGATATACTAAATGAGGAGCAATACAATAGTTTCGATCTGGCGCACCACAAGGATTGTTTTACCATGCTACCCTTTTGCATAGCCCACGATAAAATAGATTCGGAGCATTTTGTAATACACGGCCATATACACCCCGCCCTTCGGATAAAAAGCAAAGGATATAACCAGCCAACACTAAAGCTTTGCTGCTTTGCACAAGATGATGAACGGATGATATTGCCTGCATTTGGACAATTCACAGGCACTTGCGTATTGGACGAGACTAATTATAAACACCTTTATCTTGTGGCAGAAAGTGAGGTAATACAGTGGAAATAGTTGGCTAAATTATGAAAGCTGGAAGTTTCTGATGTGCGATGAGTAATCATTAGTTAAAATACCGAGGATATTATATTTTTAAGCACTTGCAATCCTTTTACACCTTACTTAAGAGCCATTGATCCTGTTGCCCGTGCGTTATTGTTGCTGCTTTGTGTTTTTTTTATTGCTTGCTTACACGGCTGCTGGGCAGCACACTCATTTGCTGAATAAAACGGACTGGGAACGTCTTGCTTTATTGCGCAACAAACAGGGTGACATCCTGAGCTATGACTCGATAAAAGCCTTCGGGATCATCAATTCCATCAAACAAACTGCCAAAGACGGAAAAGACAAAGCCCTTGCATTGGATGCCGAATACATTCTTGCGGATTATTATCTCAGAGGCATACAAAAGGACGTGCCCAGGGGAATTGCTATGATGGAGCCTTTGATAGAAAGGGCGAAGAAAGAAAAACTACACCATGCTGAGGCCAGGATGCGCCATCATTTTGCTACAATGACCTGTCATACCGATAACGATGCGGCTAAATGTCTGCACAGTTATTTGCAAGCTTTAAGTATTGCTAATCGTTTTCCCAATCATGAATTTCCTGAAAAACTAACATTGCTACATCAGATAGCAGGCTTATACTACCGCTTTGGGGAAAATATAAAGGCACGGCACTATGCCCTGCGTGCCATCGAAAAAGCCGACTTCAAGGTTCCGGAATATCTGTATCATAAATATGCAGCAATGAACACTATAGGACTAAGTTATCGCAATGAAGGCAAGTATGACTCTGCGCTTTTTTATTTCCACCGAGCCAGTCATAGCCTATCAACCACAAAGGATTCGGTATGGCGCGGCGAAACATGGAAGGCGATCACAAAGGGTAATATTGGCATTACCTATATGATGCAGGGCAATTTTGCGAAAGCGAAACCATTGCTGGAAGAGGATGTGCGTTTTTGCATTGCAGGAAAAGAGTATGATAATGCCCTCAACTCTTTATTGAAATTGTCGGAGATTGCTTTTCTGGAAAAAGACACAGCAAAAGCATCACGGATTTTAATAGACGCAAGAAGGCTTTGCTTACAGTCGCGCGATACATTTACTCCGCTCCAAAATATTTACCGGCAATTATATTATATAGCTATCTGGCAAGACAATAATCCGCTTGCGCTCCGGTATGCCGATTCATTGATGGTGATAAGAGATAGCCTCATAAAAAAGGAAAAGTCGGTGATGGTGGTGCGGGAGGCACAGGAACTTGATCACCACAAAGAACAAGAAATAATCGCCACCCGCCATGATAGAGAGGTGTGGCTGCGAAACATAGCGATATTATTGCTGGGCACAGGCGGGGGAATCATCGTCCATCTGCTAAACAAACGCAGGCTGCACCATAAAGCACAAAAAAATGTTTTAACTCAAAGAAAGGCATTGACTGACAAAGCGCTCCAGTACGCACGAGAAGAACTGCAAGCGTTTACCCGTACCATTTCGGAGAAGAATATGCTGATTGAAAGAATGACTGCGGAGCTAAACCGGGACGCGGATCAGCTTTCGGAGGATGCTGACATAGCGGTGAGAGAAGGCAATACCGATTTACTGCTTCAACTGCAACAGTCCATATTGCTCACCGATGAACAATGGGAAGACTTTCAATTATTGTTTGAGCAGGCATATCCTGGTTATCTCGCTAACTTAAATAAGAAGCATTCTAATCTTACCCCTGCGGAAACACGCTATATATTATTGCTAAAGCTTCGGCTTTCACAAAAAGAAATGGCCGCCATGCTGGGCATCAGTCCGTCTTCCATACGTATATACCGGCACAGGCTGCGCAAAAAACTGCAACTGGGAGAAGATGCTAATCTCGAAGAGCTGGCAGAAAACATTTGAGTTCGTCCTAAATTTTGTGTTACTTATTATCCTTAAACCACTTTTCAATTGCAGGCATATTTCTTTCAAAGCCACCAGGTATGAAAAAATTAAGCACTCCTGCCCTACTTTTGGTCGTGTTCTTAAAGTCGTGAATTGTTTTAGCAGGTATTCTTAAAAAAGCGCCTTTGGCTGCGTCCACCCATTTGTCGCCCACAAGAAAAGAAACTGTTCCTTCCAACACATAAAATACCTCGTCATTTTCTTCGTGATCATGTGCGCCCGGACCCTCACTGTTAGGCTCCAGCCACCATTCCGAAATGCTATATTTTTCATTGGTTTCGCTTTCATCGGCTTTAAAAATTGCAGTCATTGTGCCGCAATTGTAAACCCGTCCTTCCCCTTCCTGCAAGATTAAAGTTTCTGTTTGCTTGTTGTTAGTTTGCATTATCTATGAAGTTGTTCCCCCTAAAAATGTTTAAAGCCTATAAGGCAAGTTCTTTGCAAAGGAAGGAATAAAAAAAGTTTGCAGGGATATGGAAAAGTTTCAAAAATCTTGCAATTTGGGGAATGTTCTGGTTTCTAAAAATACACTCCGCAGCCAAACATTTTCCGTCTTGCGGATTACCACATAAATGGAGATAGTTATTATTTCGGTTACTGCTTTTGTAATGGCCATCCTTACCTTCTTTTCAGGTTTCGGGTTGGGCACTATCCTCACTCCTGTATTTATGATTTTCTTTCCCGTTGATTTGGCAATAGCGCTGACGGGCATTGTTCATTTTTGTAATAATCTTTTCAAACTTTTGCTGGTAGGACGACATGCAGACAAACAAGTGATTATTCGTTTTGGCATTCCGGCAGTAATTGCTGCTATTGCAGGCGCGTGGTTGCTGCTACAAATTACAGACCTTCAACCGCTTTTTAGTTATCAAATGTTTGGGCGGACTTTTGAAGTATTTCCGGTAAAGTTTATCGTCTCCATTTTGCTCATCGTCTTTGCAACCATTGACCTGCTACCCTATTTCTCAAAACTCCAATTCGGAAAAGATAAACTTCCAATTGGCGGTGTATTGAGCGGTTTTTTCGGAGGGCTTTCTGGCAATCAGGGAGCATTGCGCAGTGCATTTCTCATTAAGGCGGGTCTTTCTAAAGAGGCGTTTGTGGCAACAGCAGTTGTGGTTTCAACTTTTGTGGACTTCACACGGTTAAGCATTTACGCAACCCGGTTTTCCCACACAGGAGTTACTGACAACCTGACTCTGGTAATCTGCGCCACCCTCTCAGCAATAATCGGTGCATACATAGGCAATAAACTTTTAAAGAAAGTTACTCTTCGATTTTTACAAATAACGGTTGCCATCATGCTGGTAGTCATTTCGATTGCTTTGGGCGCAGGATTAATATGAATGTGCAACAATTAAGATGAATGACAGCAGGAGTTTTTGCCTACCCAGCTTGCTTTCTCCTACCACTTTGCTGCACAAAACCCTGCGGCAAGACTTATTATCTCCTTTTATTCTTATCCATTTAGACGCGTAAAAGGCTGAAATTCAAACGTTACAAAATTGTAACGCTCGTTGTAACGCTTAAAAGTTGCTCTTTCTGATGCAAAATGAAAGCTTTACATCCATGCTCGGCTACTTGCGAAAAACGTATCATGAAGACCGGAACCTGTTTTGGATATGGGTGGTGGTGATTGTAACGATAGTATTAATGACCTTTCTATTGTTCTCATAATTAGATGATCAATATCTCCTTTTAAAACCAAGTATGTTTATGAATATAATTTTTTTCTCAAAACGTGTAAAAGTGTATAGCAGAACCTTCCTATTGAGAACTGCTATGTTGATGCTACCTGGGTTGGTATTTACAATTTCAATAGATGGCCAGGTTTTAATAGCGCTTACAAGTAAAGGAGGCGCTAATAATGCGGGGGCGGTTATTGAATACAACGCTGGCACCAATACTCTAATTAAAAAGGCCGATTTCACATCCGGAAATACAGGTACAGGGGATCAACCTCATAGCTCTTTTATTCAAGCGTCGGATGGAGATCTATATGCTGTTACCTTTACCGGCAATACAAGTTTTGGAGGAGGTGTGGTTAAATATAATGTTGCTTCAGCTACACTTACGAACACAGCAGGTTTCACTTTTGCAACAGGGTATAATCCAACGGGGGCGTTTATTCAAGGGCAAAATGCTAAGCTCTATGCCCTAATGGCAAATGGGGGAATCAACTATGGAACTGTCCTAGAATATGATATTGTTACAAACGCTCTTACCGGTAAGGTAAATTTTACGGCTGGCACCTCCGGGACAGGAATTGCCCCTTCGGGTTCTTTTGTAATCACATCCAATGGTAAGCTTTATGGAATGTCTCGTTTTGGAGGTCTCAACAATTTGGGTACTATAGTAGAATACGATCCCACTACAAATACACTTACTAAAAAGGCGGATTTTGATAATACCAGCGGTGGTCTTCCTCGTGGTTCATTTGCACAGGCATCCAACGGAAAGCTTTATGCAATGACATCGTCTGGGGGTAATAATAACGTTGGTACTGTTATAGAATACGACATTGCAACCAACACTCTCACAAAAAAAGTGGATTTCACAACTGGTTTAGCAGGCACGGGGTATAGTCCAACCGGATCTTTCCTACTGGCTTCCGACGGAAAATTATATGCAATGACAGGATCCGGAGGCGCTTCCGGTTCAGGAACAGTGGTGGAATATGTTCCCGGCACAACTGCTATTGTGAAGAAGGCTGATTTTGTGTCTGGAATTTCAGGCACAGGTGTTAATCCTCACGGCTCGTTCATGCAGGCATCCAATGGCAGGTTATATGGAATGACTAATTCCGGGGGTACCTATGGTTATGGCACGGTGGTGGAATACGATATTCAGACAGCTACGCTCATTAAAAAAGTAGATTTCGATGGTATTAATGGGGCCAATCCACTATACGGAGAATTTATAGAGGTAAGTAATACCTGGACAGGAGCAGTTAGCTCAAACTGGAATACTTCTGGTAACTGGAGTTATAATGCAGTTCCTTCTGCGACTGATGTGGCAGTTATCGCTTCCGGCACACCCAATGCTCCTGATCTAAGCAATACGAATTACACAATTGGGAATTTTGTTCAACATGCTGGTCAAACGCTCTCTCTCGGCTCTGGCAACCTCACCGTTACCGGAGCTTTCACCAACAACG
>CALMWT010000186.1 GCA_937870855.1 uncultured Taibaiella sp. | reverse complement strand
GGTGCGGGTGGCTATTTGGGTTTCGGCGGGTTTGTTTACGTCTTTAAGAATGCCGTAGAGCGCGCCCTGTGGTGTGCCGGTATAGTCGCGGAAGGTAAGTGGTGTGGCGGCGCTTTGTGCTACCACGGCTGCCCGCAGGTGTGGGTAGTGGTCTATGATTGTTTCGAGCAGTATGTGAGATCGGTAGTCTTTAAACAACTCGTAGTCGTTGCCGCGCTGCTGCCGGTTGGCGGCGTGGTTGGTGGTGTGTGCCCACTGTGCTACTTCGCGGTATTGCATGTAGGTAAGGGCAGAGAGGCTTTCTGCGTAGCCGGGGTATAGCGCCGATTCGGTATAGTAAAGGGCGTAGTTGGCGGGCCATGTATCGAGGTTGTAGTATTGGGCACCCCACGCATGGGGAAACCGGTGCCAGTAGGTATTGTGGCGTGGTATGGGTATGGTTTGGGGGCGTAGTACGAGGTTTAGCATAAATGCGGGTGTGGTTTGGGCAAGTGCATTGATGCGGTTTTTGTAGGCGGGGCGTATGGCGGTGGTTTGTAGGATATGGAGGAGCGCCTGGGGGTGTATGTTGGCTATAAATTGGTTGGCGTAGTAGCGATCACCGTTTTGTGTTTGGGCGTATTGTAGTGTACCGTTTTGTTCTACGAGTTGGGTTACTTCTGTGTTTCGGTGTATGGTGCCTCCGTGTGTTTGTAGTTCTTTCCAAAGCAGCTTTGCAATTTGCGAACTGCCGGGAATTACTTTGTGTGCGCTGTGCATGTAGCTTTCCAGCACCAGTGCGTGCAGGTAAAAGGGTGTTGTTTCTTTTTCGCCGGCATAGAGAAGATTGTTTCCGGCAAGTACGTTTTGGAGTAAGGGGTTTTGGGTGATGGCTTGTAGCGTATCGGTAAGTTTCCAGTGTGCTACGGCATTTTTTTCATTGGCGGTTCCCAATCTTAGTCGGTATAGCGGAAAGTGGTCTCCTACTTTGGTAATTGTGTTGATGTAGTTGGTAAGTGCTTGTTTTTCTTTTGGGAAGAAAGGAAGTAATTGTTCTATGAAGTTTTGGAAGCCAATGGCATGTGGGTAAGAAATATTTTCATTGGCAAATGCTATTCTATCGAATCCGTTAGGGTCAAATGGTTTTAGGTTTAGTTTGTCCATTATACCTGCATAGCGAAATATCTGGTTGAGTGTATGCCCATCGCCTAAGCCACCTATGTAGTGTACGCAGCTATCGAAAACTGTTTTATGGAGGGAAAATGTTTGTAAGCACCCGCCTATTTGTTTGTCTTTTTCCAGAATGCACACTTTCATTCCTTCTTTGGCAAGTATTACAGCACTGAGCAAGCCCCCCAGCCCACTGCCAATTATTACTACGTCGTACTTTTCCAAAGAAGTGAAAATTTATTTAGCAAAGAAAAGAAACGGTCGCAAAGGTTGTACCTCTCTGCGACCGCTAAGTTCAATTTT
Source organism: uncultured Taibaiella sp. (assembly GCA_937870855.1). Taxonomy (GTDB): domain Bacteria; phylum Bacteroidota; class Bacteroidia; order Chitinophagales; family Chitinophagaceae; genus JAFIGV01. The sequence continues at coordinate 1,578 of CALMWT010000186.1, read as the reverse complement.
GATGTTGCTTTACTCTACTCGTGCCATCATCATCTCTTTTATGTCTTCCATTATACGCTTGGCTATATTGTTTGCCATTGTTTCGCTGGTGCTTTCGGAGTAAATGCGGATTATAGGCTCTGTGTTGGATGTGCGCAGGTGCACCCAATCGGTGTCGAATTCAATTCTCAAACCGTCTTCTGTGTTTATGGGTTGCTTCTTGTATTTCTTTTTAATCTTTTCAAAAATCTGTTTCAGGTTTACGTCCTGGTCAAGCTCTATTTTGTTTTTAGAAATAAAATAATCGGGGTAAGAGCTACGCAATGCTTTCATGGTTTTACCGGTTCTGGCCAGGTGCGATAAAAACAGTGCAATACCTATCAGCGCATCTCTTCCATAATGCAATTCAGGAACAATAATGCCTCCGTTTCCTTCGCCTCCTATCACTGCGTGGGTTTCTTTCATTTTCGCCACCACGTTTACCTCCCCTACTGCACTTGGTGTGTATATTCCACCATGCTTTTCGGTAATATCGCGCAGTGCCCGTGTGGAAGAAAGATTAGAAACTGTATTTCCTTTTTTATGCTGCAAAATGTAATCTGCAACAGCAACCAAAGTATATTCTTCACCAAATAAACTACCATCGTCGCATACAAAACACAAACGATCTACATCTGGGTCAACTGCGATACCGAGATGTGCATTTTTCTTTTCTACTACCTGACAAAGTTCTCGCAGGTTTTCAGGAAGCGGCTCAGGATTGTGTGCAAACTTTCCGGTTACTTCTTCATTAATAAGGATAATATCATCCACGCCCAGCGCACGAAGCAGTTGCGGCACGCTTAGCGCACCGGTAGAATTAACAGGATCAACCACCACACGGAAGTTTTTCGCCTTAATTGCCACTACATCTACTAATGGATGTTTCAGTATTTCATCAATATGCTTTTGGATATACTCATCGGAAGTTCTTACTGTACCGATCTTGTTTATTTCTGCAAAACTTACATCGCCGCGTTCTGCATATTCAAGTATCCACTGGCCAGCTTCCGCATTGATAAACTCACCATCGCTATTTAGTAGTTTCAGTGCATTCCATTCTTTGGGATTATGACTGGCGGTAAGAATAATACCTCCTGCTGCTTGCTCAAATTTCACAGCCATTTCTACTGTGGGCGTAGTGCTTAATCCAAGATCCAGCACATCGAAACCAAGACTTTGAAGTGTAGCAGCTACAAGATTCCTTACCATCTCACCCGAAATTCTTCCATCTCGCCCGATAATGATTAGTTTGTTTTCCCCTTGTTTTGCAACCCACGCGCCGTAAGCTGTTGTGAATTTTACCACATCAATTGGCGTAAGGGCTGTTCCGGGTTTTCCACCAATTGTTCCTCTTATTCCCGAAATAGATTTGATAAGTGCCATAAAGCTTTCTGAAGATAGATTAAAGTATTGCGAAGATAAGCGGAAAGGTTTCTTTGTTACAACGAAGTTGGGCGGTAGGAAAAATATTTTCTTACGGAGATATGGTAGTTTATAACACAGGTAGCCGTTGCACAACCCGCCTCCAAAAACTTACCGAGTTCTATTAGCCGGTTT
>CALMWT010000185.1 GCA_937870855.1 uncultured Taibaiella sp. | reverse complement strand
CTGTACGAGCTTTTGCAGAGCTCTGCCTAGCCACTCGGCCACCCGACCATTAAAGGAGGCAAATGTAGTGATAAAAACGTTTTGGTTGCAAATGCTGCGGCATATTTTCTAAAATAGAAATTGATCATTTCTAAAAAAAAATCCTCCTGAAAAATTATCAGGAGGATCATTCATTTGTGTTGAATATGCTATTGTTGTTGCAAAGCACGCATATCAATCTTCGAACTTACTGCCTGAGCCAGTGCCTCAAACTTTTGCGTAAGCTCTTGCCCTGTAGTGGGGTCGCCCGATTGATTGGCCACTGAACCTAAAATATTGATAATGGTAAGATCGTTTTGCAAATCTCTTGCCATGCTTGTGCGCCTATCTTCACTATCGAAACTTAGGATGTATTTTATGTCGTCCTCCATGTTTTTAGCAAGCGCCAGCGCCAGTTGTCTTCCTTTTTCTTTTGCACCTGCACGGTAGTAAGAGATCACCATATAATAGGTTGGCACATCGTAAGCATAAGACTGAGGCGTGATGTTCTTGGTTACTACATCAAGCACTTGTACCGCTTCTTTGGTACGTCCGCGTGCAGTAAGTTCATCGGCTACACGGGCAGCATCTATACGATAAGCAGTAAGCATCTGACGGTTCTTTTCATCGAAGTACACATCTGTTCTTTCTGCTCCACCCCATTTGTATGTTTTCATAAACAAGTCATAACTCTTATCAGCATCTACAAATCCCATTTCGCCAGGATTGGCTTGTCTTGGCACAGCGTATTTGTAAGGCACCAAACGATACACAGTTCCTTCAAGTTTCAGATAGTCGTTCATTCCCTGATAATTATCACCCATTCCCGAACCAAAATAAAGTGGACGTTTCCAACCATCGTTTGCTATTGCTGCAACTATTTGCAACACTGCTATGTCGTCTTTATAAGCAATGTCTTTAGGAAAAGTGAATTTCAGTTCTGTTGTTATCGGCGTAGAATCTGCTGCGTTCAACATACCATTGGCTATTAGTTGCTCGCGCGTTAGGCTATTCACTACAAAATTCTTAGAAGGTATATAGTTTTCCATATCACCGCCCATAGTGCGTAGTCTGTTTGCCTGATCTTCGCTGATAATAAAGTTGCAAATCTCTGAGAGGTTGAAGTAGCGGTCTTTTGGAATCTGCGGATTATCGAAATAGCGGATATAGTTCTTTCTGTCTCCAACATAATCCTTCTTCTTCCATATCATCGGTACAGCATCTGCCTCGTTTACCTTATAGGTCAGTTGATCTATGTACCAGTCAATACCCAGCAAACTTGTATTTACGATCCGAACATCAGGACGTACATTTTCCACTTCTTGTAAATACCACAGCGGGTAAGTATCGTTGTCGCCGAAGGTAAACAACACTGCATTGGGTGCTACCGACATCAGCGTGTTGTGTGCTGTAGCCCATGCTATTCTCTTTTTCGAACGGTCATGATCGTCCCAGTTTTCCGCAGCCATAAGTGTGGGTACTGCCAGCAGAGAAATTGCAATAGCTGCATACACTCCGGTTGCTCCCTTGATTGCTTTCTGAAACCATTCATTTACCATCAACACACCAAGCCCTATCCAAATGGCAAAAGCATAAGTAGAACCTGCAAACGCATAGTCGCGTTCACGAGGTTGTTGCGGTGGCATGTTCAGATAAATACCAATGGCAATACCGGTAAAGAAGAACAGCATGAAGGTGATGATGCCATCTTTTTTGTTGTTATTAAACTGATAGACCAAACCAAGAATACCGAGTATCAGTGGCAGGAAATACAGTTCATTTCTTGCCTTGTTGTTTTTGTAGCCGTCCGCCATCTTATCGAGGTCGCCCACTTTCATTTTGTCAATGAAATCAATACCGGAAATCCAGTTACCTGCTTTCGTTTCACCCGGACTATGACCCTGATAGTCATTTTGCCTTCCGGCATAGTTCCACATAAAGTAGCGGAACCACATCCAATTCATCTGCACTCCGAGGAAGTAACTCATGTTATCTGCCGATGTTGGAGATTCTCCTTCCGACAATCCCAGATAATTTCTGTAAAAACGAACATGGTTCTGATCGTTATTATCCCAAATGCGCGGGAAGAAACGAGTCTTACCAAATTTGTACTCCAGCTTTTTACCTACTTCTTCGTAATAATCTTTTCCGTTCTTTTTGCTCTGATCGTAGAAAAAGCCTTTAGTTTCCACACTTTCTACAGGACTGTCGAAATCAGGACCAAACAACAATGGCTGAGAGCCAAACTGCTCACGGTTTACATAAGAAAGAAAACGGTTAGCATTGTCGGGATTGGTCATGTCAATAGGCACATCTGCACGCGAGCGCAATACGGGAACCAGATAACTTAAAAAACCAATCACTACAAAAATGAGACACAACATGCTGAGGTGCATTAGGTAATTGCCCTTTTTTCTGGCATAAAACAATAGCCACACCAGTACACCGCAGAATAAAATCAGGAAGAAGATTGCACCGCTATCAAACGGCAATCCGAAACTATTTACAAACAGATAATCGAACTTAAACGCCAGCCAGGGCACGCCTTGTATCACACCAAACTGAATCAAAGCCAGCACCACACAGCCTATTACAAATGCCATAACAGCACCCATATTGGTGGTTTCATAACGCTTGTAGTAATAGATAAGCGCAATAGCGGGAATAGCAAGTAGATTCAGCAGGTGAATACCTACAGAAAGACCCATCAGGTAAAATATCAACAGCAACCAGCGGTCAGCATGTTTTTGATCGGCAATGTGCTCCCATTTAAGCATTGCCCAGAATACAATGGCGGTAAAGAAAGAGGAGGTGGCATAAACTTCACCTTCCACAGCCGAAAACCAAAAGGTATCGGAAAACGTATAAGCCAAACCACCAACAAGCCCTGCTCCCATAATGAGTGCCAGTTGTCTGCTATCGGGGGTCGCATCGCCCGGAGCAATAAGCCTTTTAGCAAAGTGGGTAATAGTCCAGAAAAGGAAAAGAATGGTAAGCGCACTTGCCAATGCCGACCATGCGTTGATCATCATCGCTACATTAGCCACATTGCCGCCAGCCAGCATTCCAAACATTCTTTGAATTAACATGAAGAAAGGCGCACCCGGCGAGTGACCAACTTCCAGTTTATAACCACAGGAGATAAACTCGCCGCAGTCCCAAAAGCTGACGGTAGGCTCCATTGTAGTGAGGTAAACAAAAGCGGCAATGGCAAATGTGATCCAACCAACAATGTTGTTGACTTTACGATAATTCATTTCAGAGAAAGTTTGGATTTTGCGTTATTTAAAGACAATATAACAAAATGAAAGCCTGCGCAAAGCAAGCAAACATAGTTGTCTTTATAGACGGCAACAAAAATAGAAAAATAGCGTTACGCGCCAAGAGCGAGCGGTGATTTAACAAATTTTAGGCTTGCATTGATAATTTTTAATATCGCGATGGGCTACACCCATCGCTAATGTATTACGCCCTTTCAGGGCTATACCCTCTTACCTCTACTCATTTATCAGCGATCGGCTACACCCATCGCTAATGTATTACGCCCTTTCAGGGCTATACCCCCTTACCTCTACTCATTTTTTATCAGTGTAAATTCCTCACTGTCGGAGGTGCCGTCATCTCTTACCACTTGCAGCGATACAATATAGGTTCCCGGCACATGATCCGAAATATCGTAGTGCAGTTCATACCCTTGTCCGCTTTCAATCGCGGCTATGTGCGTTCCGTTTATGGCTATGATCGTCATTGTGGCAGAAGCTACAAGTTCATTATAACTTACGGTAAAAGGTCCGCTGGTTGGATTGGGATAGATTATCGGATTCCAGGATGCTCCTACAGGATGCTCTACGTCCGGTTCCACACAATCGTCCTTTCTTAAAATACGTGCTCCGTTGGCATCGTAGGTATAAAATATGCCGCACGATACATCGAAAGGATTGTAAGCTTGAGCAAAGGCACCGCCTGACAGGGCTAAGAAAATGCAGAAGAATAAAAATTGTTTCATAAGGTTATGTTTTATTCTATTAAGAGGTTCTATATTTTAATCCTATTATATCCCGAAATTAAATCCGACACTAAAAGTTATGGGCAGCGGTTCGTTTTCAAAATTTATTGAAGGGTTGTCTTTCAAATCTTCAAGATCATTGTAATATTCCTCACTTCTGACCGGATAATAAAGCGCGAAAAACAGCTTGTTAGGATTTCTTCCCAGCTTCCAGTCAAGCCCTGCTCCTACACTCGGACCATAATAGGTTTTGTTGTATCCTGCAGCTCCCTTTACTACAATTACTGCATTGTATCCATACATTGCCTGAACAGTGGGACACAACTTTTTGAAGGGCAATGCTTTAAAGGAAAGACCTCCGTTGACTCCCAGCCCCTGAAAATTAAAGCCGGCGCCTGCAAATATTCCAAGATAAGGGAAAGGCACGACCTCAGCCTTTAATCCCACACCTCCGTAATCCAAGCCGGTGCCTATACCGAAGAAGAAAATGCTCTCCCGGTCTGAGTCTGGGTAGCGCTGTGCATAAGCTGCATTGTTTTCACAGAACAACAGCAGAAAAGCAGCAAGGATAAGTTTTAGGTGTTTCATTTTGTTATAAGTTGCAATGAATTGTTTGTTTTTCTGTGGTTTTAAACGGCACACGCGAGGACGCGTGCGCCAGCCTCTATGTTTTTTCCTTCCTGCTTGCGCCAGCATAGAGTAAATCATTCTTCTCTAAAAAACGCTCTTGGTTTTATTAACCTGTTAAATTTTGACATGTAGTCTTTCTGGAAAAAATTTAATTCATACATTACCTCTTCTTCTGATAAGACTTCATTGCCAAAAATATCTTTAATAATAAACCAATCTTGGAGATGTTTAAACACAAACATTGCATAAGTAACGGTATCATTCCAATAATGAAACCAATCTTGTTCTTCATTAAAAATCAAGAATGTTTCATCACACTTGTTTTTATATAGAATCGCATTCATTTCGTTCACTGCTATCTCTCTGTTATCATTGGTTTTGTAGGCTAAAATGGGATAGTCATTTCTGATTTCATTTGACCAGTTTAAAGTAGCCACATAAAAATGTTGCTGTTTTTTTGCCTTAACAAAATCACAAAGCGTGTTGAAGAAGCTGACGTGCTCGCCTTCGGAAAATATTCCTATTCCCGAAAAAGCATAGTATATTTCCTGATTTACAATTAAATTACCATCCAAAACTTCTGTGTCAGGGTTAATATTAACTAATATTAACTCTTTAACTTTGTCATATTGAGGTGTATTAACCGAAATAATCATATTGCGCTATTTTAGCCTGTACTTCCAATTTGCTTTTTTTTGTACAGAATTATTAAATACATCCATGGTTTTCATATTCTCACTTGAAAAATACCTAAACTGATAACGCATTCCATTATACTCAACATAGTAGATTGTACCATTTCGTGTCTGTTCCATTCCGTAAGAGTAATTTTGTGTTGCCTTAGCTTGCGCTATTACATTTTTAAATGCATCAACCTCGTTAATCCCTCACTGGCGCAAGCATGCAGCGCTGATCTTGCAGGTGGCGTGCTTGTGGCTGTTTTTGCTTCTTCATTTTATTCTTGTGTCTGTATTTGCGACTCATTATAGCAAATATAATAGAACGGCACAAGCACGCCTCCCGCAAAAGCTAAATTGCATGCTTGCGGCCAGTGAGGGATTATATTTATTACGGATACAGTAGCTTAAACTTTCTATTCCAAAATAGTCCAATAACATTTTTCTTCCTCGCTGTTTTTGCTTCATAAATTAGCACGATCTCGCATGGCACCTTATATCTCCCCTCCAAGTCTCCCGCCGGATAGAAAGATGCATTACTTAAGTGTTTCATAAAATCACTAATCTTCAGGATTGTAGAGAGTTTTGAAGCATCAGATGTTTCCAGACCCCCAAATTCTCGATATTTAATACCTCTTATAAACTTTACGTTTGATACTGTTCCGCTCTCAGTGATGCAAGCTCCTATAAAGAGTTTAAAGTGTTCATAAAAGGGCAAGCTCACGTTTATATATCGGTTAGGAACAACACGTAATCTGGGTGCTAACCGCCCATAAGGCGATACAGCCCCGGGACAAAATGAGGAATCTTGCTGAGCAAGAACGTCAGCCGATAAAATTAAAATCCACGCAACTAAAAAATGTTTTACCACCTTCTACCGATTTTGTAAATAAAATGCCACCATTGTTTTTGATAAGGAGAAAAAGTATAGCCAAAACCTGCCATTCCTGCCTCATAAAATTTAATTTGGCTGTACGGATTACCATAATTGCTATAAAGTCCCTGATTCTTATATTGATATATAAAACCAACTGGCGCGAGACTTCCGAAGGGTGTCTCGTGTCTGTCTTATCTTCCGGTCTCCAGACCGGCATTCAAAGCTTGCATGTTCCATGGCTTAAAGTTTTATCAGCGGTAATAAACCCATTCTGTTCTCATAATAATCTCCAGCACTACTATATTTGTAATGCGCTGCTTCCCACACAAGCCCGGCACGCACCGGGTTGTCATGAAGATAGCCCATACGCTGTTCAAACATATCCTTTCTGTCAAGAGCTATAGGATGATAATCCTGTTGCCAGAACTGGTATTGATCATTACTCTTGTTGTTCATCCCTGCATAACCAAACATGCCGAGCATCCATGCTCTTCTGCTTTCCTGTATGTTAGTAGTTATAGCATCCGTAATCTTCCTGCTGGTAAATTTTTTAAAGTCACGCACTATATTACTGATCCTTGAACCTTCCGAAGCACTTAAAATCATGTGTAGATGATTGCTCATAATAACCCATGCATGAAGCTGCAATCCTTTCTTGCTGATGCAATAATTCAAGCTTTCCACCACTATCTCTTTATAATGTTCCCGGCTCAAGGCATCTATCCAGCTCACTACCGTGCAGGTAATAAAATGTGGCACATAATCATGATGAACTTTGTAACGCGACGACATGGATGTAGCTATGAGATAATGAGATAATTAAGATTTTCTTTTTTCAAATGCCAGTTGCAAACTGGCTGTTCAAATTAGACACGAGAGCGCTACGCTAACTCTCGCGCCAGTGGAGCCAGTGGATAAAATATAGTTCAGACTGGTCATAAAACTTTTATTTAAGACTCATTATTGTAAGTGTAAAACAGAACGGCACAAGCACGCCACGCTCGAAGCCAACGCTGCATGCTTGCGCCAGATGGGTCACTATTTTTACCAAAGCATAAGGATGATAATATTAAAAAATGAAAAATCAATATTAGTTTCATGCTTGCTACTGTTTAACGAAAGCGCTACGCTAACTCTCGCGCCAGTGGAATTTCTACTCCTAATAATTTTAGCTTCATCACTTTACTTCTCACCGAATCCAAATTAATATATTGTATTACTGTTTGATACTGGGATTCTGTTATCTTCCCCTTTATATACAATTTATGAATAGAGTCCAAGGTCGCATTAATGTTTTCATGATAATAAAGAAGCTTATTTCGATATTTATTTATTACTGCTTCTTTTTGCATGTTCGCTTTCATATCAATGATTGCACAAGAATATAAGAAGGTTGAAGAATCAATGTTTTGTTGCATAAATATCCTTTTATCCTCAATGAAATTTTCATAGTTATTGACCTTTATTTGTTTGTTTTTACAACTATATGTAACAAAAAATACGAAAATAAAGCAACTGACGCATATAAAATTTTTCATAAACCAATGCTTATAATAAAAAAAATAATAGGACTCCAACAAAAAATAGCATACCGATCCCTGCATTAATTAATGGATCTTCATTCAGTACTTTTTTCCACGGTTTTTTAAATCCATTGAAAATCCATCTTATAAATGCACCGGGGTATTGCAGCAAAAAGTACATTAAGAACTCAATAATCATATCCATAGAAATATTACTTAATTCCCGTACCATATTTAAAGCCAGTAACTGCAGATTTTTTAATAATCCATGGTAAAACAAGACTGCCAGGAACTTTGTTTAGAACTTTATATGGTGTGATTATTTTGAAGCTTGGAGCTCCCATTGATACAACATCAACAGTCGCATTCATTACCGCTCTACCATCTTCCCATGAAAGTCTTTCGCCCATCATTTGAGATTGTGGCTCTAATTTCCAATCAGAATTTAGTTTATAAGGCACAGCATAATTCCGATTTTCAGGATAATATGCAGGTCCTTCATGCAGTCCTTCTTTATAAATGGCATGAGCCTGATTAATAATAGGAGATATAATACCTGTTACAGTCAATGCAACACTGTTTGCCATATTATGAGCTAATTTTCCCCCCCTTATTACTACCTCATCAAGTATACCTCCATTTAACATTACTGTTCTCCAACTGGCGCGAGACTTCCGAAGGGTGTCTCGTGTCTGTCTTATCTTCCGGTCTCCAGACCGGCATTCAAAGCTTGCATGTTCCATGGCTTAAAGTTTTATCAGCGGTAATAAACCCATTCTGTTCTCATAATAATCTCCAGCACTACTATATTTGTAATGCGCTGCTTCCCACACAAGCCCGGCACGCACCGGGTTGTCATGAAGATAGCCCATACGCTGTTCAAACATATCCTTTCTGTCAAGAGCTATAGGATGATAATCCTGTTGCCAGAACTGGTATTGATCATTACTCTTGTTGTTCATCCCTGCATAACCAAACATGCCGAGCATCCATGCTCTTCTGCTTTCCTGTATGTTAGTAGTTATAGCATCCGTAATCTTCCTGCTGGTAAATTTTTTAAAGTCACGCACTATATTACTGATCCTTGAACCTTCCGAAGCACTTAAAATCATGTGTAGATGATTGCTCATAATAACCCATGCATGAAGCTGCAATCCTTTCTTGCTGATGCAATAATTCAAGCTTTCCACCACTATCTCTTTATAATGTTCCCGGCTCAAGGCATCTATCCAGCTCACTACCGTGCAGGTAATAAAATGTGGCACATAATCATGATGAACTTTGTAACGCGACGACATGGATGTAGCTATGAGATAATGAGATAATTAAGATTTTCTTTTTTCAAATGCCAGTTGCAAACTGGCTGTTCAAATTAGACACGAGAGCGCTACGCTAACTCTCGCGCCAGTGGAGCCAGTGGATAAAATATAGTTCAGACTGGTCATAAAACTTTTATTTAAGACTCATTATTGTAAGTGTAAAACAGAACGGCACAAGCACGCCACGCTCGAAGCCAACGCTGCATGCTTGCGCCAGATGGGTCACTATTTTTACCAAAGCATAAGGATGATAATATTAAAAAATGAAAAATCAATATTAGTTTCATGCTTGCTACTGTTTAACGAAAGCGCTACGCTAACTCTCGCGCCAGTGGAGAATAAACATCTTCCTTGTCTTTCTTACAGCCCAGAAGTGTGGTTAGAACGGTTAATATTATTAATAGTCGTTTCATTTAATAGTTGTTATTAGTTGTTTTTTTACAGTCTAAGACTGCTTACCGGTACGACGTAGTCATACGCCCACAAACCCTACGCTACACACTATGCCAAACTGACTGCTTGCCGCTACAAAGTAGTCATCCGCCCACAAACCATAGGCTACAGACTACGCTGAACTGAGCAGTCAGTTAGTCACCAATATAGTATCGAGTATATCTTCTTCTACTATAACTTTATTTTCTTTCAATAACTTTATTGTGGCTGAATATAAATACTCTCCGGTGCCACTGAAAACTCCAACGAAATCATATATGTGATTGTTCTGATAATGTTTAAACTTGGTGATCGTACTATCATAGACAATGGTCCCTTCAGGATTAATTAATTTTATGTTTAAAATGGGTGAAATGAATCTTTCTTTTACCACCATGTGACTGATTCTAAATGTATCTCCACGAGAAATCGACATTTTATTAATGTGGCTATATAGAGGTACTCCACTCATAAACTTTATTTTACCGTCGTGTGTGCATTGCATATAAAAGAGAGAGGAATCCATCGCTCCTGCAAGCAAAATATTTTTGATGCTCCCATTTGAATAGTACTCTACTTGTTTTCCAATAGGTCGTCCGGCAAACCTATTGTAAATGGCAGCAACTGAGCCATCTTCAAAATATTCCATGCTTATGCTGTCCTTCCTTCCCATTCTATACTTAGCCACTGCCTTTATAGCTCCAGAATTATAGTATTTTTTGCTGTAGCCATTGAGAAGGGTTTCACCGTTTTCAATGGTGAATTGCTGTACTGCAACCACTTTGTCACCATGTAGCACAATTTCCCGAAAATTTTTATCATCTATAGGTATTATTTTCCTGCTCTCTTGATTACAGCCAAGAAGAAACAAAAGAAAGAAACTAAAGGATCGCATCATATTACTTTAACGAGGGATAATTATAGGTGTGTCTGCTCCGTTCTTAATAGTTTCATGATAATACCAATTTCCGAAAGCACTGTGTGTATCAATAGAGCGAGCTGGCTTAGGAGTTTCGGGAGTATACATTTTATCTAACTGGTTTACCATATCTACAGCATTGCCGGTATTACTTATTCTTTCTATGATGTCATGCAACTTAGCCGCCCCGGCTCCGCCACCATTAGGAAAAAGCATCTCATCAATATTCACAATTCCGAACATTTTTTTAGCTTTACTATTTAAGTTCGACTCTCTGCCTGGTAAGCCAGAATATTGAGAGGATGTAAATTCATAACCTCCATTTTGGCTGCTCCTTTGGGGACTAAAGCTAAAAGAAGGCCACATCCATGATATACAACTGAACGGATTATACCGACTTGATACAATCTCAACCACTGGAAAATGATATGACTTAAAATCTCCGCAATCATTACAGGCTATTAACCCAGCATAAGGATCAGTGCTGCCCGCTGCCCAAAAATTTCCGTTATAGCTCATTGCATCAAGACCACCAATAATGCCCCCAGTAATTCCACTTGTAACTCCTCCCATTACACCACCACCTACAGCTCCTTCAAAAAGATTCCCTCCTGTGAGAGCCGCATTTCCGCCGCCTAAAATCATTCCACTAGCAGCACCTGCAACTAAACCTGTTCCCAAACCTGCGCTAAAGCCTGTTGCGGCTCCCATCGCAGGCGCTGCCAGACCACCCACATAGGCGCTTGCCGCGCCGGCCAACGCACCAATGCCAAAGAACTTAAGACCATCTCCAAAACTGTTCACGTTACCGGCAGCATCGTTCATTGCATAATTCATAGCGCCACCCATAATCGCCGCCGCAGCTACAGCCGCCCAAAATATATCACCACTTGGGTCGGTATAGCTTAATGGGTTGTTCCAGGCATAACTGAAACGATTATAGCTTTGAGAAAACAGCGGTGCCTGCACATACTTATCCGGACTTAGCATCCTCCCCAATATCGGGTCATACATCCTGCCGTTCATGTTTATCAGGCTAAACTCCTGCATGTGCTCGTGCCCGGTATAGCCGCGGTACAGCCATGCCTTTATTCCAGTAGGGTGAGGCGTAACGCCATAATGCCATGCCACGGGATCGCGGAAACGCCCCCATGCATCAAAGTTTTGCTCTGCTTCTATTGTTCCGTTCTCATCCGTAGCAGCTACTATAGAGCCGAGGTGATCGGTGTAGATATAATGTACGTCTTTTGTAGGTCCTGTGGAATTTACACACTGCTGAATAATGGCGCATACACCATCGCCGCCGGGAATGTAATAAACATATTCATTGCCATTTACATTGTACTCATACCCATCCATATAATAACGTGTCTGCTGGGTCACACCGTTTTCTTTTAGTATGGATTTTACTCTCTGGTAACCTGCATCGTAAGTAAATATTTGTTCAAAATTGTGCGTGCTTTGGTTATCTGTTTCTGTTACTTTTTCGGTTTTTCTAAAAGGAGTATAGGTAATATCCTGCGTCCATTTACTGATCTGCTGCGGACTGTTATCCACATACTTTACTGCATGGCGCGGAAAGCCAGCATAAGTATAGTTGCCCACATCCGTCTTTGCTTTAATGTTTCCCTGCGTTATGGTTCCTGTCTGGTCGTAAGTAACGGAAAAAGGAGGGTAAGTAGTGCCGCCACCCGCACCAAAGGTGCTCACCGTAGCAGAGGTTAAACGGTTCAGATTGTCATAAGTAAAATCTTCTTTTAGATTTTTCATATAGTCCCAGCGACTGGTCAGATTGCCGGTTTGAATGTTGAAATTGGTGGTGAGGTTTTGCACACCGGGAGTGCTTGTGTTTAACGGAAACCCTTCGTCATAGGTTTTGGTAGTGGTTAATCCATTGCCAAGAATGTAAGAAGTGTACTGTCCCCTCCCATTCATATTGCCGCTGGTAAATAAGGTCTCCGAAGCATAATAGGGAGCGCCCCAGTTGGTATTTACCTGCTGCAAAAAGCCGTTTTGGTCATAGGTGTTTTGGTAGCCAAAGCCAGTATTGTAACTTACTGAAGCCACATCGCCATAGATATTGTAGCCAATGTATGTTTCAAAGGTTTTATTGTCAAGGGTTGTTTTCTTATAGCTTGTTCTGCCAAACTGGTCATAATCGTATTCCTCATTTACGCCGTTAAAGCCGGTAACCGTTTCTCCCTACTTTTCCTATACACGCAAGTTACCCTTGTCTGCAAATTCCTAAATAATACAACGCGCAAAATAAGTATTTAACCAACGGCTATAAAATGGTAACTAACGGTCATAAATCGGCAACTAACGGTAGTGACTAAACATTATCGCCACCTATTGCATCAAGATAATAACTTTTCAATAGCAGCTTTAATTCTTCTCCGCAACTAATACCCAGCAGTCTGAAAAGCGTACCCAATTGCTTTTCGTAAGTGCTGAGGCTAATATGGAGTACGGCAGCTCTTTCCTTGTTGGTTAGCGTTGGGTTGCTATAAAAATTCAATAACACGGCTTTTATGGCAGGATTAAGATGCGTTGCAAGTTCTAAAAGATTGCTTTGCTCAGGCAGGCAAACCAACGAAGGACGGTTGAGCAGCTTCCAGTAAAATGCACCTGTGCAGTATCCTGTAACACAGACAGAATAGAGCGCTTCCTCAAATTCTTCTTTCTGATGTTAGAATACACGCCCGTATGCCCTGCTGTATCAGGTGCAGTTCATCATTGCTGCTGAGCGTATGCGCCACCACAAGCACCGGAGCGCAGGCTATGTAATCTGCTATTGCGGGCAGGCTGTTAGAAAGCGCTGTAGTAGAGGCTGCACAATATACCACAGCAAGCGGCGATGGTAATGGAGGTACGCTTAAAGCACTGCTGCTGTTTTGAAGGTTGCATAGGGCAAAACGCTTGTCGAGCGCCACCCTGTGGGCTACAAGTTCGGTTATTACCGCATCATCACCAGTCACCAGTACAGCAAATGTCCGGTTCATAAGCTATGTGTTTAAATAGTGCAGTATATGCCTGGTTATATACCGGCATAGCCTGCAGAGGTTACATACTCATTAGTTCAGACTGCAAGGGAGCTGTCTCATGATGATGGATTGACGAATATAAAACAATAGCGGTATGCCGCCACATATAAAACGGTATGCCTCCTTGCAATATGCGGATGCCGCTATTGTGCCGCCCAAACACACGCATCAACTTTGTTTTCCCAAGTAATAAACGGCAACAGCTATGAAAGCAAATTCCTCTTTTATGAAAAATGCAGCAGACAGCGCCATATTGATAACACCCTATAGTATGTATGATTACAAACAGCGTAGGTTTGATTACAAACAGGCTGCTAAACATTACATAGGGTGTATGCAACAATACATAGCAGCTTTGTATGACTACTTTCTGCCTTTGTATGATTACAACCGCCGTACTAATAATTGCAAAGAAGCGATGTATTATTACAAACCTACTTTGCAATGCTACATACACCGTATTGCTGATTGCAAACAAGGCTTGTATCACTACACACGCTGTTTTAAATCTCACAAAGAGCAAATGTGTGATTGCATACCACGCTTGTATGACTATGAACGGTGTTTGTATGATTACATAGCCGCTACTGCGCATTACCTTATCCGGTGTAGAGGAAGCCCTTAGGGTTTGTCCTTATCAGCCCGATATACCGATGAATACTTTCCTTAAATTTTTCATTTTCAAAAAACAAAGAACATGGCTACAGTAGCTTTAAAAATGCACCGTATGAGCGCAGCAGACCTCATACAGTTTGCATATAATGTCCACAACCTGATGGTGACAAACGCCACAGAATTTACCAATCCTCCCGTAACGCTTGCAGCATTGCTGCTACAGATACAAGCATTGGAAACAGCGCAGCAGGCAACCATAAATGGGGGCAGTTCCACAATAGTGGTGCGCAATGCGCGGAGAAAAGAACTGGAGTTCTCGATGAAGAACCTTGCATTTTTTGTAAATACAGTAAGCGGTGGCGTACCGGAAATCATCAACCTTTCGGGTATGCCCATAAAAACAGTGGGACCCAGAAGGTATGATACCCTTTCTACACCGCAAAATGTATCGGCTATTTCCGTTTATAACGGTGAGGTAAAACTACGCTGGAGGAAAATTCACAATGCCAAGAGCTATTTGGTAGAGCACGCACCCGACCCGCTTACTGGAACACAATGGCAAAACGGCGTACATAACAGTGGTGCCAATGCTACTGTGTATGCGTTAACACAGGGCAAGAAATATTGGTTTCGTGTACAGGCTATTGGCTCTGAGGGATTGAGCAGCGACTGGAGCGAACCGATATGTAAGCTGGTAGTTTGATAGATGAATAAAGAATAAAAGCCGGCTGAGTGCCGGTTTTTATTTTGTCTTTTACTTACGCCACGCTCGGAGGCAAGCTGCATGCTTGCGCCAGATGGTGAATTGCTTTTTGTATAGCCCTTAAGGCTGCTTACCTCTACCAATCTGCAATTCCTTAATTATTTTTTTCTTTTGTCTATCTGTAAAAATCTTTACCCATGATATAATTAATACATCATAACCTGCCCTACATTTTTCCTGATCAGTTAGTCTTACCATAGAAACTGAGGGTGTATCACCTTTTTTTATCCACGGTAGTAAATAATTTTGAAAATAATCCGACTTTGTCAAAATACGATTACCAGTACTCCCTGTAATAAAAACAACTTTTTTATTATTAAAATCAAAGTCGCCCCTTTGATTTATCAAAATTGAGTTTAGCAAATTTGCTTCTTCCATATTTAAGGTGGAACTATCTTTTCCTATATAGTCCATGCTTTGAGCAAATAAAGGAGGGCCGAACAATAAAAAAATTTTAGTGATTATAATGACGCTTCTCATTTTTTTTATTATTTCTGTAAAAAATGGCTTAAATACCCCACTGGCGCAAGCATGCAGCGCTGATCTTGCGGGTGGCGTGCTTGTGCCTGTTTTTGCTTCTTCATTTTATTCTTGTCTGTATTTGCGACATTATAGCAAATATAATAGAACGGCACAAGCACGCCACGCTCGGAGCTAAGCTGCATGCTTGCGCCAGATGAGGGGACTACGTCGAACTAAGTTCATGATATAAAACAGCTATTATTATTGGAATAGCAAATGATAAAAAAATATAAACACCAACTTTAATTGTTCCCTTCTTTCTTTTTTCTATTGTTTCATGTTGAAACTCAGCTACTATTTTTCTATATTTTTTATCTTTGACCATTAAAAGATAATTCATCAAAAGGAGAATAATACCAATAAATGCAATTACTATTTTAGAAAAATTATCTGTTAATGATGGAAAAGGTGGTTCATAAAATACCATCAAAATAATCATGTGCACTATTTCTACATTTAATCCCATTAAGAAAGAAGTCCCTAAAATAGCGTTTAATGAAGATTGATTATTTGATCCCCAGTTTTTTAAGTCCCATGTATAAATACGGTAAAATAAATACTTGAAAAACTCCATCATCCCCACTGGCGCAAGCATGCAGCGCTGATCTTGCGGGTGGCGTGCTTGTGCCTGTTTTTGCTTCTTCATTTTATTCTTGTGTCTGTATTAGCGACTCGTTATAGCAAATATAATAGAACGGCACAAGCACGCCACGCTCAGAGCCAAGCTGCGGATATCCCGAAACCTGACAGGTTCTTCAAAAACACCCTGGCATGTTCTTTACTTGCTTAGAATATGAGCATCAAACAAAAAACAAATAACGACAACGGGGGAAGTCTTGAAAAAGATATTGAAAAACTTCAGGATGCCGGACTGATACAAGAGAAGGACAAAGCCGAGGAGAAAAAGGATAAGCACGGCGATCCCGACACCAAACAACAACAAAAAACAGGTGATACAGAGCGCTCTGATAGAAGACTCTGACTTACCGTAACAGTCCGTATAGACTACCGCCCTTGTCGAAAAAGCGATTGATCTTTCTTTCTACATTCGGATCAAGCTCCAGAGGTGGTGCATGATGCGGTTTTATTCTCGCATCAATTACCATTGCACCTTCACAACCCCAATGCTTAAACTTCGTAAAACTGCGGATGCCATACACATCATGCGAGGGATTGCTGCGGGTGAAAGTGACCCAAAGAAAATTGTTGAACCGTTCACTTACGAAACTACTATCGTCGCACACCACGATGATGGCTGTCTGATTAATATCATCGAGCTTTTCCCGCAGTTGGTCATTTAGCATTTCCATTTCTTTTATGGCAGCCTGATAATCTGTAAACCCAGAAGTTTGAAGCGCCGCCACGCCTGGCATAATCAGTTGGGCGTTTTCAAACCGCTTCAATTCACGCAATGCAACAGGAGGTTCCTTACACAATGTTCTTTTCACATCGCCATGCGCTGCCATTATCAATTTACTTCCTTTATTCAAGCCCGTGCCCGAATAGTCGAGCGTGTCAATGGTTGTGTTTGTTTGAAAATGCAAATCAGTTCTTAGATCTATTCTTTCCAAAACAAATTGGAAAAACGCTTCAATATTGTGCGTACTCACTTTGTTCTTTTCATCTGCTGCAATCAGAAGGTATTTTGCCAGACTTAGTTGTCCCGTACCCAAAACATGATTGGCAATAGTGAGCAGCTCCGCAGGTTTTTTGTCAGAACTGTAGGGAGTGTAGCGCTCGCTTCCTACTGCGAGCAACAATGGGTGAACACCGGCAGCATCTACCGCATTCACCTCTTTCAATCCGGGGATTTCGGCGGGTACGGCATCGCCTGTTAATTCATGAATCAAAGCGCCAAAACTGGTATCTTCCTGCGGCGGGCGACCTACTACGGTGAACGGCCAAATGGCATTGTTGCGGGCATACACTTTCTTCACTTTCATTAGAGGAAAAGAATGCGTAAGACTGTAATAACCCAGGTGATCGCCAAAGGGTCCTTCGGGTTTGGTTTCGTCAGCATAAATTTCTCCGGTAATTACAAAATCTGCATCGGTGCTGATGCAATATCCATCAGCGTAAGTGTAGCGAAATCTCCTGCCCCCCAAAAGGCCGGCAAATGTGAGTTCGCTAAGTCCCTCTGGCAAGGGCATTACGGCTGCAAGTGTATGCGCAGGCGGCCCTCCTACAAAGATGCTGACCTTTAGTGGCTGACCTTTTTTGTTGGCCAAGCTTTGATGCACGCCAATGCCACGGTGTATCTGATAATGCAACCCAATCTCTTCGTTCAATTTATAATCATTGCCTGTAAGCTGAATCCGGTACATGCCCAGATTGGCATTCATAACTCCAGGCTTTTCTACCGATTCGGAATACACTTGCGGCAAAGTGATGAAAGCGCCACCATCGCGCGGCCAATGCCTGATTAACGGGAAATCGGATATTGCAACCTCATTTTGCATGACCGGCTTTAAGGAAGGATTGCGAAGCGGCAAAGCTTTTAAACCTGCAAGCCCTGCTTTAAAATTTTGAAGCGGATGTTTTAGAGCTTTGAGCGGATCGTTCTTTAAAGAAATAAGTTGCTGAACCAGTTGAAAAGTATCGCGGAAAATAAACCTGCTTCTATCAAGCGTTCCGAAAATATTGCAAGCGGCGCGGTAGTTGGTTCCCTTTACCCGCTCAAATAAAAGCGCCGGACCCTGAGCTTCATAAACTCTGAGTTGAATAGCTGCCATTTCTAATTCAGGATCAACTTCTTCCTTTACCCTGATGAGCATCTGGTTTTTTTCCAGATCAAGGAGACATTCTTCAAGGCTTTTGTAAGGCATAAACGCACATCGCTTTTCGATGCACAAATTAAAACATAAGGAAGGGAAAATGGTTGAGGATTATGCTCTGTAGGCGGGGCGAATGTTGTTTGACGGGGACGCATCCAGCTTAACTCTTTTCTTTGACGAGGAACTGAGAGGTGTCAATGCCATCTTTATTGCGTCCACAATGTTATCCGTCATGTTGTAGCGTCGTTCCTTCATTACTGTGCGCTTTCTGTTTACAAGGTACACATCGTCTTCCGACAGGGTATAAATAACAGGGAGGCTGGCAAATGTAATTTTATCAATCAGGCGATGGTAGAGATTGGTTGTTTGTTTATCCTGCACTTTAGAATTTATGAACAGAATATCGGGTTTTACTTCTTCTATCATGGCATCCAGAATCATATCTTTTTCGCATAAATAAATTCTAAAGCCACGTAGCCGAAGCATTTCTCCATCTACTTTTAGCAAGTTGCTGTCATTTCCGGTCATTAATATTCGTAGTGCCATAACCGTAGTTTTTATGTTCTTCTGTTATAAACGGCTAAAAAGTATGCCAGGGTTGGTTTAAAGCGCTGTTTGTTGAAAATTAATGACCTACTTATGATATTTATAAACAAAAAGCCCCAGGAGGGGCCATATCAAGAGAGAGTATTTAGAAATGAGATCCCGTTCGGGGAGTAAATAAAAGTCTTTATCGGTGCGTAGCAATGTGGCTATAAATATTGGACGCTACGCCTTTACATTCTGAAATACGAACCTTCGCAGACATAAGTAGTGTTTGCGTTATCTCCTTTTCTACGTCAAAGAAATATTTCATCATAAAACACAATGCCGGAGTAAAAAGTTGCGTATTCATAAACCTTATTCTTTACCAAATTCTATTCTGCTACCAATTAACAAAAGACCGTGCCATCCATTGTTTTTTAATCTCTGTTAACGCTGTGTTCTGCCATGATTTTGTTCCAACCACGTGAATTGCTCTGTGCCTCCTAATCTCTGTGAACGCTGTGTGAAACTGTTCCAACGACGTGAATTGCTCTGTGTCTCTTAATCTCTGTGAACGCTGTGTGAAACTGTTCCAACCACGTGAGTTGCTCTGTGTCTCTTAATCTCTGTGAACGCTGTGTGAAACTGTTCCACCACGTGAATTGCTCTGTGTCTCTTAATCTCTGTGAACGAGGTGTGAAACTGTTCCAACCACGTGAGTTGCTCTGTGTCTCTTAATCTCTGTGAACGCTGTGTGAAACTGAGACACTACCAAATACTTAATTAACAGTAAGTTCTGTAACTTCATTTTTGTATGAAGAACATGCGCTACCTCCTTACGTCTATTCTGATGCTTTTATGTTTTGCGGCTACTGCTCAATCAACCATCAAAGAGCAGGCAGAAAAGATGGGCGCAGCATTGATCGGTAAAGACTATAAAACTTTTGTCACCTTCACCCACCCCACCATTATAAAAGAAATGGGCGGGACGGAAAAAATGGCTGCCGCAATTGAGAAGCAGATGAAAGGAATGGAACAAACCGCGCAAATACTCTCCATTAGTTACGACGAACCATCATCGGTTGTGAAAGAAGGAAATGAACTGCAATGCACCGTGCCGCAAACCATGATTTTAAAAACACCGCAAGGAAAAATCCTAACCAAAAGCACTTTGATAGGAATTTCTACCAACGGAGGCGCGCACTGGTATTTTGTAGATGCAGGTGAAAGAGATATAAACGCAGTAAAAGCTTCACTTCCCAACGTCAGCAGAAAACTCGAACTGCCTACTCCTGTACCGCCACAATTCATACAGTAAAGCATTTTCCATCATCATTTTATTCTTCTGTTTGGTGCTTGCTGCAATGGTCAAATCCCTACCTTTGCGCGGCTAAACAGGTTCTTAACGTATTATGATCAGTCGCAGAAACATCCGGGTAAAAGTGATGCAAACTTTGTACACACTGGAAACCATGGAACCCGGTGAATTGGAGAAGAATAAAAAACTGGGTACTACAATTCTAAATGATAAATTAAACCGCTCGTT
Organism: uncultured Taibaiella sp.; assembly: GCA_937870855.1. Taxonomy (GTDB): domain Bacteria; phylum Bacteroidota; class Bacteroidia; order Chitinophagales; family Chitinophagaceae; genus JAFIGV01. The sequence continues at coordinate 52,068 of CALMWT010000185.1, read as the reverse complement.
AGACCTTTTTGTAATTTCTATTTTATACATCATCCGCACTGCGCAGTATGCAGAAAAAGATGCCCATCAGCGCGCTTCCAAATACCTGCCTACGAAAGAAGATCTGAACGTAAGCACCAAGATTGCAGGGAATGAGTTCATCTGGAATATTTTATCGAACCAGACTTTTGCTGAAAAAATAAAAGATGCAAAACTCGATCATTTTGTAAGTGATGACTGGATAAAAAAGCTATACACAGCACTGGAAAAGACAACTGAATACCAGCAGTACATCAATGAAAACAGCCGTAATCCCAAAGCTGAAAAAGCGATCATGAAGTTTTTGTGGGAAAAGCAAATGCTTGCAAACGAAGGGCTGATGGAACACTTTTCTGAAGAACTACCTGGGTGGGAAGATGATAATGAAATGACACCGATGCTGATGGATAATTTCTTCAAAAACAGCTCAAAGATCAATTTCCTCAACCTTATTTCTCCTGAAAAAAGAGAATACGCACACAATCTTATGCAAACCGTGCTCGATAAAAAAGACTATTGCATGGAGCTTGTGGAGCCAAGACTTATCAACTGGGATGCTGAACGAGTAGCGCTTATAGATTTGCTATTGCTAAGAATGGGTTTGTGCGAATTTCTTTACTTCCCTACCATTCCTACAAAAGTGACCATCAACGAATACATAGAACTTGGAAAGCTTTACAGCACCCCTCAGAGCGGACAGTTTTTAAACGGTGTGCTCGATAATATTCTTAAGGATTTAGAAAAGGATAACAAAATACGCAAGCAAGATCGGGTGCGTAAATCATAAATTTGCAGACATGAAGAATTTGATTCTTTCGCTAAGCATCATTTCATTGTTGTGCATGGCTTGCGAGGAAAAACATGAACCTCAAAACAAAGATTTGCTTTCTACAGACCTTGTAAAAAATCCAAGAAGCGCAGGCGGTGCAGATTCCTCTGTAATTGGCTCACTTGCCACGATGGATTTTAAAGATACAGTTCGTGATTTTGGGACGATAAAACAAGGGGAAGTAGTGAATGTAGAATATGAATTTTCTAACAATGGGAAAACGCCGTTGATCATCAGTAACGCATCAGGCGCATGTGGCTGCACGGTTGCGGATTTTCCGAGAGAGCCACTTGCACCGGGAAAATCTTCTTCTATAAAAGTTCAGTTTAGCTCGGTAGGCAAAGAAGGATATCAGGAAAAAAGCGTAGCGCTCACTACCAACTCTATTCGCGGCACGCACATCCTTTATATAAAAGGAGAAATAAAAAAGTAGGTCTTAAAAACTCCAGATTCGATTTTAAATTTTCAATTCATAATTTTCAATTTCATAACCAATGTTCGTAAATCTTCAGACAATTTTATTTCAGGCAGGTGGTGCCAGTCCTATGCCTTCTTTATTCATCATGGTGGGTATGATCGTGGTGATGTATTTCTTCATGATTCGCCCGCAGGCAAAACGTGCAAAAGAGCAAAAGAAATTTGCAGAAAGCATAGGAGCCGGAGAAAAAATCATTACCACCGCAGGCATTCATGGCACTATTCAGCGCATCAATGAAGATGGAACTTTGCAGATAGAAGTTGGTCGCGGCATGTTTATGACTGTGGAGCGTAGCGCGGTTTCTATGGAACTTACTGCTGCTTACAAAAAGAAAACAGAAGCTGCTGCCACAGCTCTTGCTACTAAATAATTTTTTCTTCCGCCAATGCTTAAAGTAGGAATTACCGGTGGTATTGGTTCGGGCAAAACAACGGTCTGCCAGGTGTTTGAAACGCTTGGCATTCCTGTTTTTTATGCAGACCTCGCAGGCAGGTTTCTGATGGAAAATGATGATTTTGTAAAACACGAAATCGGAAAATTGCTCGGTGAAGATGTTTATCAAAATGGAATATTAAACAGGGAAAAAGTGGCTTCTCTTGTTTTCAAAACGCCCACCCTTCTTCAAGACCTCAATGCCATTGTTCATCCCGCCGTTATAAAATACGGACAGGAATGGATGGAAAAACAAACCACTCCTTACGCCCTTAAAGAAGCAGCTATTTTTTTTGAAAGTGGCAGCTACAAAGAAATGGATGTGATGATTGGTGTATATGCTCCTCGTAAAACACGCATTCTCCGAGTTATGGAGCGCGACAAAGTGCCGCAGGAAAAAGTTTTAGAACGCATGTCCTACCAAATGAGCGAGGAAGAAAAAATGAATCGATGCGATTTTGTAATCACGAATGATGACATGCAGGCTGTGCTGCCGCAGGTGTTGAAGGTGCATGGGGAGTTATTGCTTAGGGCAAAGTAAGCTGGTACATCAGCTGTCTTTGGATATTGGGTTGAAGGTTTTATCTGTGTCGCATTTCTCATTAAATGTCGGTGTCATCCCCTCTGACGGGTGAATATTCTACTACTGGAAATGCTTTGTAAAAATTCCCTTTTTAGTTTTTCAATCCGGTATTTGGAGAAATGATTTAACTCTTAAGTTTTACTATTTTTATTCAATGAGAGCATATGAAAAGGAACAACATAAAATGTCATTAGCTCATCGCATTCTGTTTTTTATCTTTCTTCCATTTATTGTGATTTTGATGGTGTTAGACTACCTCCAGCAAATACTCGAGAAGCGGTAATAAATTTTCATTAAAGAATCAGTCATTTTTCCACGTCAGGTGAAATCTAATGAGATGAAAACATTTTACACAATACTACTCATCCTTCTTCCGGTAATTATTTTCGGACAAGCTAAACGTAAATCAAAAACCGAATTTCCTAAACCATTTGTGCTCGGTAGGATTGAGGAAGTTCAATCGAACGAACTGAATGAAAAGAGAATACTGAATATCTATCTGCCTGAAGGGTATAGTAACAGTGATACTACAAATTACCCTGTCCTCTACTTGCTGGATGGCTCTGCCGACGAGGATTTTATTCATATCGTCGGATTGGTTCAGTTTCATAGTTTTGAATGGATCAAACAGATTCCCAAATCCATAGTTGTAGGCATTGCCAGTGTGGACAGGAAAAGAGATTTCACATTTCCTACTCATGTTGAAGAAGACAAAAAAAGCTATCCTACTACCGGACATTCTGATAATTTTATTTCATTCCTTCAGCACGAACTGCAACCTTATATACAGACGAAGTACCGTACAAACGGTTCTAAAACTATTATCGGTCAATCTTTAGGTGGACTGCTTGCTACCGAAATACTATTTAAAAAGCCCGCACTCTTTAATAAGTATATCATCGTAAGTCCTAGTTTGTGGTGGAATAATGGTTCTCTTCTGGAACATGCGCCTACAGACTTTGCAAATACAGACATCTATATAGGTGTAGGAAAAGAAGGACTGACACCATCGAAAAAGCCACGCGTAATGGAAGTAGATGCAAACCTTCTTTCAGATAAAATCAAAAGTCGGAACCTCAAAAATGTGCGCGTGTTTTTCGATTATCTAACTGAAGAAAATCATGCAACCATTTTGCACCCGGCGGTGTCGAATGCATTCAAGCTGTTGTATTCTTCGACGAACCAGAAATGATCTTCATTTTCTTTCCCAAATCCTCACTTAACTTTATTGTATGATGGAACGGGAAAAACCAGTGTTTGAAAAACGTATTTTTTGGGATGTGAATTTTGAGCAACTCGACTACGACAAGCGTGCAGCATTTGTGATAGAACGGGTATTTGAACGAGGCGATGTGCAAGACATTCGCAATTGCAGGAGATATTATGGTGATGAAAAAATAAGGGACGTGCTGGTGGGGGCGAAATGGCTTTCCCCGCATACCATTTATCTTGCGGCTGCACTTTTTAATAATACTCCTAATGATTATTCATGTTTCAGACAAGCGCAATTGAACCGGGGACACTGGCATTATTAAAGAACATTGCCAACATTCCTGAGCTACAACAATTCTATCTCGCTGGCGGCACCGCTTTAGCGCTTCGTTACAGTCACAGACTTTCTATAGACCTTGATTTTTTCTCCACTTCCGATTTTGAAAATGAAGACATAATTGAGGTGCTCACTAAAAATTTCCCCACGTTTACTTATAGAAATTCAAACAATCCAATTGGGGTATTCGGCTTCATAAATGATGTGAAGGTAGATTTTGTAAAAAATCATTTTTTTTCTTTTATAGATGCTCCGGAAATTGTTGATGGTGTCAGGCTATATAGCGACAAAGATCTGATGGCAATGAAGGTTTTTGCTATTTTAAAAAGGGCAGTAAAAAAAGACTTTTGGGATGTGTACGAGTTGTTGCATTATTATTCCGTGCGGACTATGATTGATTGTTATTTGAAAAAATACCCGAAGAATCAGATGCTCATTTCCATTCCACAGGCACTCACCTATTTTGCCGATGCCGAAGAAAGCGAAGAACCTGTAAGCCTCAAAGGACAAACATGGGAAGGCGTAAAACATTTTATACAGCAACGAGTAAACGAGTATCTTAAATAGGATTTGGGGAGATACCCGATTTTAAAAACAAATTCATTATGGCAGAATTAAAAACCAAAAAAACTGCGGCTGATGTTTATGAATTTATTGAGACGTTTGCAAACACGGAGCAGAAGCGCAAAGACAGTCACGAACTAATAAAGCTGATGCAGGAAGTGACTGGTCACGAACCTAAAATGTGGGGACCTACTATGATAGGTTTTGGGCAATATCACTACAAGTCGGACAGGAGTTCACAGCAAGGAGATTGGCCACTTGTAGGTTTTTCGCCGCGAAAGGCCGCCATTTCGCTTTATGTATATACCGGCAGCAAAGAGCATGAACATCTGATACAAAACCTCGGAAAATTTAAAATGGGTAAGGCTTGTATTTACGTCAACAAACTTTCCGACATTGATCAAAATGAATTGAAAAAGCTAATGCAGGAAACCATTGGTTTTCTACATGCTAAATACGGTAAGAGCGATGTATAAATGGCTGAAGAGAAAATGCCCCGCTACTTAAAAAAATAGCAGGGCATCTTGTTTTTTAAAGGTTAGTTTTTCTCGTTCAAAATATCAATCATAAGATTGAAGGCATCCATAGAATTTGGGTTGGTAAGTTTCAACGGTTTTACAATGTAGCCCGACACGCCGAGTGCTTTCGCAGTATCTCTATCTACTTTTTCTACCGACGTGGTTATCATAAAACATTTGATATGTTGCCATTCAGGTGTTTGCCTGATTACTTGCAGCAATTCCAGACCATTCATGCGCGGCATGTTTATGTCAATTAGCACAAAGTCCGGCAGATGGTCTCTCCCCTCTTCCTGCAACTGTTTTAGTTTTTCAATTGCCTCTTCCCCGTTTTTCGTTTCATGCAATTGGTAAAACACGTTCATCTTATCGAATGTCCGTTTAATGTTCATCACATCAAGCTGGTCGTCTTCTGCAAGCAAAATCTTAATCAGTTTATCCATTGTTTTGTTTTTTCCAGGTAAAAGAAAATATTGCGCCGTTGCCGGAATGAGAATCTATGCTGATGGTCTCGTTTCTTGAGTCTAATATTTTTTTGATGATGGAAAGTCCTACTCCAGTACTTTCAAAAGTATCGCGGTCTTTAAGGGTTTGAAAAATTCGGAATATGCGTTCGTGATATTGTGGTGCGATGCCGGGACCATTGTCTGCCACAAAGAACTCATAATGTTCCTCGTGATCATGAAAATAAACATGGACTTCTGCGCGCTCTTTATCATTATACTTTATGGCGTTGCTGATAAGGTTGGCAAAAACCTGAAACAGTGGTAGTCGCTCGGTGAAAAGCACAGGCATATTATCTTGCACAGTAAATGAAACGGGTACACTCACATCTACATTATCGAACACCGAATAAACCAACTCTTTAGTTTTTACCTCTTCCTCAGGAATAGTTTCCTTGTCAATGCGTGCATAAGAAAGTACACCTTCAATCAGGTTTTCTGCACGAACGATCCGCCCTTTTATTAGTTGCAGATAATGGTTCAGTTTGGGCGACATTTCTTCCTGATGATCTTCTTCCATCCATGTTACCACATTGTCTATTCCTCGTAGCGGTCCTTTCAAATCGTGCGATACAATATGGGCAAACTGGTCAAGCTCTTCATTCTTACGCCTTAGTTCCGTAATATTTTCTGATAAAGCTTCCGACATTTCATTCAGCGATCTTGAAAGTTTACTCAGTTCATCGTTGTGGGTATCCTTTATTGTTTGTCCATAATTGCCAATAGCTATCTGGTTGGCAAAACTTACCATAAGGTTGATGCGCGAGGAGATGCGATAAGTGATGTAGGCAATAATAACAAAGCTGGCAACTACCGATAAGAATGTAAGTGAGAAGGATAAAGTTTTGGTGGTTTGCACTGTTTCTGCAAGTTGCCTGCGCCTTATGTTGCGCATTTCGTATTCATAATTGCTGAACACACGAAATTTCTCCTGAATAAACTTGTGCAGATTCTTTTCATCGCCTGTTACAATTTTTTCCTGATAAAGCGCTTTGTAGAACCGCAGATTACTATCACTTACAGTGGAAAGTAATTTGGCCTGCCTCAATGGTTCTGCAAAGGTTTCTACCCATTTGTTGTGCAACTCTATAATTTCCTGCAATCGTGCCCTTTGTATGGAAGTATCGGGAATGATGAACGTAAGCTCCTTTAAGATAGCTTCATTATCACTGGCAACCGTATCATAAGATTCAATAAAATACCTTTCTCCGGTCAGTAAAAATCCCCGCAGACCACTCACCATGTTCAATACATTGCGTTGAAAGCGTGTAGTGTTGCGCAGAATATTTCCAGACATCTGCACATACTCATTATTCGCCTGCACTTCTTCCGACTGCTTGTAATTCATGTAGGTGGTAACTGTAAAAAGCAGGAGTATCAGAACGAAACTAAGAAAGATATAAACGGAGATTTTCATGGTGGCGTACCTAACAAAAATAGCTTTCTCTATTGCAAAAAGCGCGCTTTCAATTTGTAGCAACAGATGAACTAAGAACGAGGAAAAACATTCCCAGGCTTGTCAATTCATTTTCAAATGGTTAAGCAATTGCATCTTCAAAAAAATTCTTTGTCCTTTTCAGATCGTATTAAATAGCTATTAGAGAAACAATGAGTTTAGCACAGTAGCGGTTAATAACATTCTCATAAGTTTTAAAGACTTACCTTCACCGCATCTTAATAATCGCTGCGTTCTTATCTCGCGATATTTTCCCGGCTCATTTAAACATTTATGCATTTTAAAGATCTCAACCTGGTGGCACCATTGCTACAGGCATTGGACACCCAAGGTTATACCACACCTACTCCTATTCAATCTCAGGCAATACCCGTTATTTTAAGAGGACAAGACCTTATAGGCTGCGCGCAAACAGGTACAGGTAAAACAGCAGCATTCTCATTACCCATACTTCAATTACTTCAGCAACAGCAAAGAAGTAATCACATTAAGTGTCTGGTACTTACCCCTACCCGCGAACTTGCTATTCAGATAGCAGACTCGTTTGCCGCTTACGGAAAAAATCTATCGCTTCGCACCGCTGTAATATTTGGTGGTGTGCCACAGGGCAGCCAGGTACGCCAACTTCGTGCAGGTGTAGATATTTTAATCGCCACACCCGGACGACTGCTCGACCTTATGCAGCAAAAAATTCTATCGCTAAGCCAAATCAACATCTTTGTGCTTGATGAAGCAGATCGTATGCTCGACATGGGTTTCATTCACGATGTGAAAAGAGTTGCCGCTGCCGTTCCTGCAAAAAGACAAACGCTGCTTTTCTCCGCTACCATGCCAAAGGAAATTCAGCACCTTGCGAACAGCCTGCTGCATAACCCTGAAAAAGTGCAGGTGACACCAGAATCTTCTACCGCCGATACCATAGAACAGGAAATGTATATGGTTGATAAAAAGGACAAAAAGAACCTCTTAGTGCATTTGATGAACGAAAAAAGCATTAGCAACGTTATCGTTTTCACACGTACAAAACATGGTGCAGACAAGTTGGTAAAATCACTTTCTCAGTCCCACATTAAGGCTGAGGCAATACACGGCAACAAAACGCAGGGTGCAAGACAACGCGCACTTACCAATTTTAGAAATGGCTCCATACAAGTGTTGGTGGCTACCGATATTGCAGCACGCGGCATAGACATTGACGACCTGCCTTATGTTATCAACTACGATCTTCCCGAAGTAGCCGAAACCTATGTACATCGGATTGGCAGAACAGGACGCGCGGGCGCTAAAGGCATCGCTTTATCTTTTTGCGATAGCGAAGAACGCGATAATTTAAAAGACATTCAAAAACTGATAGGCAAACAAGTAACAGTGATCGAAAAACATCCGTTTCCTTCTGAGCATTCAGGACTTGTAACCATCAGGCTGCCCAAAAACAAACAAGTGGTGAAAAGAAAGGATGCTTTTATTCCTGTCAGAGACAAAAGAACTGTGGGACGATACAACTCCTAATGTTTTGATAGTCTGAATTGGGATTGTCTGAACCAGAATTTACAAGAAGTCTGAACCGGATTTACAAGATTAGAGGATGGCCGGGAATTCTTAAATCCCACTAATCCCGTTTCAAACAAATGAATCCTTAAATCCCTTAATCCCATTATTCCCGGTTCAGACAATTAATCCGTTTCAGGCAAGCAAGCTTACCGGCAGGTACACGCTGAATTTGGCTCCCTTTCCGGCTTCGCTTGTTGCGGTAATAAATCCGTTGTGGTTTTCTGCAATTTTTTTACAAAGCGCTAATCCAATACCTGTACCTGCATAATCTTGTTTGCCGTGCAACCGTTGAAACAGGGAAAAGATAAGTTTACTGTATTGCTGCTCAAAGCCAATGCCGTTGTCCTCCACCGTTATGCAATGATAGTACTCTTCATTTAGCTGGTAAGGTGCATCGTGTATCTGCTTTTTGGGCATCTTGCTATACCTTAAAGTTACTTTCGCTTCGGACGGAGAAAATTTGAGCGCATTGCTTACCAGATTGGAAAAAAGCTGTCCCAACTGTAATGGGTGTCCGGCAATGGTGGGTAAAGGATCACTCACTATCACAGCCTGCTTTTCTTCAATCATCAATTCAAAATCCTGTTTTACATTCTTGAGGATCACATTAAGATCCACCGACTCATTCATCAGTTCATTTCTTTCCTTCGATAGGCGACTATAATTGAGCAGCGAACGAATAAGTTCTGACATTCTTTTAGCAGAGGCATCGAGCTTTTCAAAGTATCGCTCTACAAATTCTTTATCATCAAACCGCTCTCTTATTAACCCGGCAAATGTTTGAATCTTACGAAGTGGTTCCTGAAGGTCGTGCGAGGCTACATACGCAAACTGTTCGAGTTCACTGTTTTGCACTTCAAGTTCGGCAGTATAAGCGGCAAGTTTATCTTCTGATAGTTTTTTATCAGTCAAATCCCGTGTTACTTTTGAAAAACCGATAACGTCTCCTTTTTTGTTATGAAGCGCAGTTATCACAATGGTTCCCCAGAATTTTGAGCCATCCTTTCTAATCCGCCAACCCTCATGCATTGCCTTTCCCTTTTCTCTTGCTTCTGTGAGCAGAATTTCCGGTAGTCCACGCTCTCTGTCTTCTTGGGGGTAGAAGATTTGGAAGTTTTTTCCCAACACGTCCTCGCTTTTATAGCCTTTAATACTTTCTGCTCCGGCATTCCAGTTTTCTATTACACCGGTGGCGCTTAGTAATATGATGGCATAGTCCTGCACCTCCGCTACCATTTGATGATAGCGTTCTTCGCTCATGCGCAATTTATCTTCAAACAATTTTTTATCGGTAAGGTCGCGGGTTACTTCTGAAAAACCTATCACATTTCCATCATCATCGTGCAAAGCAGTAATAGTTATGCTTCCCCAAAACCTTGTACCGTCATTTCGCTGGCGCCACCCTTCCTGTGCTACTCTCCCCGAACCATACGCTTCTTCCATTAACTTTTGTGGCAGATGGGTATCAATATCTTCTTGCAAATAAAAAATGCTGAAATGCTTTCCGATTATATCATCTTCCTGATAGCCTTGTATCTTCTCAGCACCCCTGTTCCAGTTTTGGATAATTCCGTTGGTATCAAGAAGAAGAATAGCATAGTCCTGTATCTCTTCAATCATGCGCTGGTAGAGGTCTATTTTTCCGTTCAGTTGGCTTTTGCCTGGGCTGACAAAATTTTCCATAAAGTATGGGGTAGTTTGGTTAATCAATAGTTTTAAATATAGCAGCCAGTCTATTTTTCAGATCAGCGGCTTTTGTTGGTTTCACTATAAAATCCTCGGCACCAAGCTTCACACTTTCAGATAGGGTATCGCCTTCAGAAATTGTAGAGTACATAAAAATCTTAGTGCTTTTTAATCTGTCTATATTTTTAAGCAAACGCAAACATTCTATTCCATTCATCTTCGGCATATTTACATCAAGGAAAATATAGTCGGGCACATACCCTATATGGGCATTAAACAACTCAATTGCTTCCGCCCCATCACTCTTTGCCAGGCAAGAAATGTGGTCACTAAGCGATTCCAGGCACATGATAAATATTTCCTGGTCGTCCTGGTCATCATCAATCAGAAGGCATTGTATAGTTGGGGGCATACCAGTTGAAGGCATAGTTTAGTAAATGCAGTTAGGTTTTTGAATGAATGTGATTAAACAAAAATGGATTTGGCAAACAATAAGTTAGACAAAAATCGTGCTAAGGCCTGAAATGAACACTACATTGAAAAGATGACGAAGAATACTGACCATGCAGCAGCTCTTGTTTTTCTATCTTTATATTTCTAAAAAATCATCGTTGAAATTTAGTGTCCGGGGAATATTATTGCTTTTGTGCCTGACGGTTCCTCTTGTCACTACATTGCTTGTACTTCAGATTCAAAAAAGCCAGGTAAGAAAAGAGGTAAAGTGGAAATACATTGCCGGAATGAATACGGATGAACTGGTAAAATTCGTTTTCTCTGAAAAAGAAAAACAAACAGCGCTTCGCTGGGAACACTCGAAAGAATTTGAATACCGTGGCGAAATGTATGATGTGATAAAAATGGAAGTGAAAGGCGATACTACTTATTACTGGTGTTGGTGGGATCATGAAGAAACAAAACTCAATAAGCAAATTGACAAGCTGGCTGCATTTGCTTTTGACCATAATCCTGAAAAGCAGGAAAAGGAAAACCGTTTATTGAAATTCTTCAAATCACTTTTCTTCTACCAACCGACTGACTCAACCTTTGTTTTCCTTTATCAACCAAAGAGCCAATATTTTTTCAGGCAGCACAGTTATCAATCTGTAGCGCTTGCTCCACCATTGGCACCGCCTAAGATTTAATACGCATACATTCCCATCTTTTCATTTCCCTGCGATGCCTCGCCGCAGGCAGTTTTTGTATTTACTCAGTCATTAATAAATGTTCGTGAAAAAGCTTATCCTTTTTTGCATACTTATGGGTATGCTGCCGCTTGTCCAGGCGCAAATAATAAATATCAGGGACGCGCAAAACGGCGAACCTCTTGAAGGAGTTACGCTGCTCAACCCTACTTCTCAGGTTTCTGTAACTACAAACCAAAAAGGAGAAGCGGATATTTCCGTATTCAAAAACTCTGAAAAAATAATTCTACACCATCTGAGATTCGCTGAAGTGACGTATAGCTACAGCCAGTTGAAAGACAGAAATTTTTCGGTTGAAATGAATAGCAAGGAGCTTGCCCTGCACGAAACCGTAATCTCTACCGACCGTTGGCAAAAAAGCAGACTTGAAAATCCGGTGCGCGTAGAAAAGATCAACATGAAGGAAGCTGCATTTCAAAATCCCCAAACAGCGGCAGATCTTTTGGGAACCAGCGGCTATACGTTCATTCAAAAAAGTCAGATGGGCGGCGGCTCGCCAATGCTGCGAGGTATGGCTACAAACCGTGTGTTGCTGGTAATAGATGGTGTAAGGATGAATACAGCCATATTTCGTGCGGGCAATCTTCAAAATGTTATTTCCATTGATGCTAACGCACTGGAGGGTTTAGAAATATCGTTTGGCCCAAGTTCTGTACAGTATGGCAGCGATGCAATTGGCGGTGTAATGAACTTCACCACGCTCCAGCCAGAATTTGCAGATACAGCAACGCAATACAAACCTTCAATAACCGGCAATGCAATGGCGCGTACGTCTTCAGCAAATAAGGAAAAGACGGGGCATTTCGATTTGAATATCGGGTTGAAAAATCTTGCTTTTACTACCAGCGTTAGCTATTCCGATTATGACGATCTGCGCTCAGGGTCTGTAGGCGGCAACAACTATTTCTATCGTCCGCATTATGTACAAACCATAGACAATAAGGATTACATGGTTGCAAATGAGGATTCTACTTTGCAGGTAGGCTCAGCATATAGCCAGATAAACCTGATGCAGAAAGTGCGGTATCGTCCTGGAAAGCATTGGGATTTGGACTATGGTTTTCATTTTTCTGAAACCTCTGAATTCAACAGGTATGATAGATTGTATGTAATGAAAACGGACGGTCCATATAAAAACAAATTGCGTTGGGCCGAATGGTATTACGGCCCACAAAAATGGCAAATGCACCGGCTCGGAATAAATCATACAAAAGCAACTGCTGTTTACGATAGCGTTCGGTTAGTTGCTGCTTATCAATTTTTTGAAGAAAGCCGCTACGACCGGGAATTTATGTTTCGGGAATTGCACATGCAAAAAGAACAGGTAAAAGCGCTCTCCGCAAATCTTGACTTTGATAAAAAGATCAATGACAAACTGAGTATAACTTATGGTGGCGAAGTAGTGTACAATAAAGTATATTCAATTGCTTCGCTTACGCATGTAGTAACCAAAGAGCAGGATTCTACAGCCACCCGTTATCCCGACGGCTCTACGTGGAAAGCCTACGGCGTATATCTAAGTGGAAAATATTTGCTTCACCCTAAGTGGATGGTAAGTGCAGGCTTGCGATATAGTCACTTCGTTATAAATGCCAGTTTTGATACTACCCTTTTTCCCTTTCCATTTCACAGCGCTACTATGAGCAATGGTTCTGCAAGTGGCAGTTTGGGATTTGTATTTACACCTCACAAATCGTGGCAGTTATACATCAATGGAGCGAGCGGTTTCAGAGCACCAAATATTGACGACATGGGGAAAGTTTTTGAATCATCACCCGGTTATCTTGTTGTGCCAAATCCCGATCTTAAACCAGAACAGGTTTACAATGCTGAAATAGGAACAGTTAAGACATTTGGTCGTTTTTTGAAGCTGGATGCCTCAGTATATTATACCTGGCTGGTAGATGCTATGATTCGCAAGGACTATAAGTTCAACGGGGAAACTTCCATCCGTTATCTGGGAAACAACAGCACCATTCAGGCGGTGCAAAACGTTTCGAAAATTCAGGTGTACGGTATTCAGGCTGGTGTAGAACTTTCTTACAGAAGATGGGGATTGAGAAGTAATATTTCTTATCAAAATGGAAGGGAACAAAGTCCGGATAGTTTGATTTATTATCCTTTACGTCATTCCGCACCTTTGTTTGGAAATACGCACCTTACTTACGAACACAAAAAGTTTAAAGTGGATTTCTATTCCATCTACAATGGGAAAATGGACTACGAAGACCTTGCATTGACCGAGCGCATTAATGCTTCCTATGCAAAAAATGAAAAGAAGGAAAACTATTCGGCTGCCTGGTACACACTCAATTTAAAAATTGCCTACTACCCCAACGAGTATGTTGCATTCACAGCCGGCATTGAAAACATTGCAGACATTTTGTATCGCCCCTACTCATCCGGCATAAATGCACCGGGGAGAAACTTTATCGCATCAATCAAAACAAGATTTTAAACAACTAAAACAATGAAGCTCAATTTTAAACAATCAATTATACCAACAGTAATTGCCTTAAGCGTTTGCAACAATCCAACAATGGCGCAACGCATTGCCGCAGGTGGCTGGCACTCTGTAGTAATTTGCAATGACAGCACTGTAAAAGCATTTGGAGAAAACGCAACCGGACAACTCGGCGATGGAACTACCACCGACAAAAATACACCCGTATCTGTTTCGGGACTTACGGGAATAATAGCGGTATCGGCGGGCGGCGACCAACTCGAAGCACATTCTATGGCACTGAAAAACGATGGAATTGTTTGGACTTGGGGCAGCAACCTATATGGCGCGTTAGGAAATAGCAGCACTACGAATACAACTGCGCCTGTGCAGGCAATAGGACTTAGTAATGTAATCGCAATTTCCGCTGGTGGCTGGCATTCTGCTGCATTGAAAAGTGATGGAACAGTTTGGACCTGGGGATGGAATGCAGACGGTCAGCTTGGAGATGGCACCACGGTAGATAAAACTGTTGCCACACAGGTAAGCGGACTGACAGGAATTGTGAGTATTGCTGCGGGAACTTATCATATACTTGCGCTTAAAAACGATGGTACAGTTTGGGCATGGGGCGATAATTTGAGCGGGCAAATTGGCGATGGCAGCACTACCGACCGTACTTCGCCGGTTCAGGTGAGCGGACTTACAGGTATCATAAAAATTGCGGCAGGAAGATTTTTTTCACTTGCTGTAAAATCAGACGGCACTGTATGGACATGGGGCGAGAATCTTTATGGTCAGCTTGGAAATGGAACTACTACCGATAGTCCTGTTCCGGTGCAAGTGTCGGGACTTACAGGTGCTACCCCCACAGTTGCTACGGGTGCATTTCACGTTATTGTGGAAAAAAATGACAACACAATTTGGGCGTGGGGAAGAAATACTTATGGCAATTTAGGAGACAACACAGTAACCCACCGCTCTGCACCTGTACTTGTTAGTGGAACTTCTTCGGTTGCAGGCATTGCAGCAGGAACGAATTTCTCCCTGCTTTACAAAGACAATGGAACTTTTTGGGGATGCGGCAGAAATACAAGCGGCCAGTTGGGCGATGGAACCAATCTGCAACAAAATATCTTTTCGCAATCTGCCAATGTTTGTCCCATAATTACAACCAACATCACTACCCCAGAAAATTCACAAATCGAAGCAGCAGTGTTTCCAAATCCTGCTGCGGACGGAAAATTTTCGGTTCGGTTATCGGGCACTGCAACTTCATCATCAGAAGGAAAATTGGAAGTTTATGATCTCTTAGGTCGTAAACAGTTTGAAAAAAGCCTTAGTGCGAAAAGCATGAATTCTACTTTCATCATCAATTTATTCAACCAACCCACGGGAGTTTATTTGATGCGCATATCTATCAACGAACAGCACTTTACCCAAAGACTTATAAAAAAATAAACAGGACACATGCTTGTCAAAAGCTAAATGTTGCCTACTGCTTCCATCAGAAATAAAGCGCAGCAATAGAGCCGCACAATGCTTTGACAAGCATCAATCCATCTATGATTACTAAATAGTAGAAAATACTTTTCCTCCGTTGTAAAGACCGGGCAACTAATAGGAGCAACACAAACGGCACAGTGTTGAGCAATATTTTTTCCCTACTGAAACCTTGTGTAAATCCATAAGTAAGAAACGAACCCAAACCGACAATTGTAAGTGGAATGATGATGTAAAAAATTGTCTTTCGCAAACCGAAGTTTACCACAAAGGTTTTCAAACGTTGATTGTAGTCGGTTGCATAATCCTTAATGTCGAATAAAATACACAGAAGGCTGATGAACATACAATTCTTCACGAACAACAGCACACCAAACACACTGAGCGGGAAAACAACATCGTGAGTGATACAATAATAAACAACCGGAAAAACGGTTACCAATCCCGCCCACGAAAAGCCAATAATAAAAGGCTTTAGCCAGCCAATATCCCGAAGGTTGTAGCGCTTCACAGCCCTATGATTTATACCATAATAAAAACTGGCTACCACCGGAAAAACTAAAACAACCAACCATAAATAAAAAGGCATAACCAAAATCCCTTCCCAATATTTCCAGAGAAGAAACAAAAGACCTGCGATGAAAACCACCGTAAGCCAGAAATGAGCCGCCTTAATACTTTTCAAATGCTGCGCGTACCACCGCGACCGTGGGTGTAGCGATAATGATGGTTTTTCGGTGATGTAAGCAACATTATAATAAAGCACCGCCGCCAAAAACGTCAGCACATAATACAGCCAATCATTAACATCACCCAACAACTGCAAGCCCGCCTCTACACTAAGCGCTACCGCACAAACACCATAAAAAACATTTCCGAAAAAAATGAACCGCATCACTTTGTTCATCCCATCAAAGATAGCCACCACACATCTCTATTCTTAAAGTAAAACCTACGGGTTACATTTGTTTTCCAAACCATAGGTAATGCACCACTTACTCATCACAAACATCGGGCAGCTTTGCGGCGTAGAAAAAGAAGGACAACTAAAACCCAACTTTAAAGGCCCAGAAATGGCACAACTCAACTGCATAGAAAAAGCATGGCTATACATAGAAGACGACAAAATCCACTCCTTCGGCCGCATGAGCGACATGGACTTCTTCCCAGCCGAAAATGTATATAATGCAGATGGAAGAACCGTACTACCTGCATGGGTTGATTCGCATACGCACCTCGTATTTGCAGCCTCCCGCGAAAATGAATTTGTAGATCGTATAAAAGGACTCAGCTATGAAGAAATTGCGCAGCGTGGTGGTGGCATACTCAATTCCGCACGCAGGCTAAACGATATGAGCGAAGAAGAACTCTACGACGTAAGCCTCCAAAAACTTCATCAGGTAATAGCACAGGGAACCGGTGCTATTGAAATAAAAAGTGGCTACGGACTCTCGCTCTACAGCGAACTAAAAATGCTTCGCGTTATTCGCAGATTGAAAGAAAACAATCCCATTCCCATCAAAGCATCTTTCCTTGCAGCACACGCATACCCCCCCGAATATCAGCAAGACCATGAAGGCTATCTCAAACTCATCATCCAAGAAATGCTACCACAAGTAGCAGACGAAGGACTCGCCGACTACATGGACGTATTCTGCGAAAAAGGCTTCTTTAATATAGAGGAAACAGAGCGCCTGCTGGAAGCCGGATGGAAATACGGACTGAAACCAAAAATACACGCCAACCAACTCCACCACTCTGGCGGTGTGCAAGTAGGAATAAAACACAAAGCAGTAAGCGTTGACCACCTGGAATGTGTGGGCGATGCAGAAATCGCAGCACTCCAAAACAGCAACACCATCCCCACCCTTTTGCCAGCCGCCGCCTTCTTTCTCGGCATACAATATCAGCCCGCGCGCCAACTCATTGATGCAGGCTTACCCGTATGCCTTGCCACCGATTATAATCCCGGCTCGTGCCCCTCCGGCAATGTGCCGCTGCTCCTCACCATTGCCTGCACCCAACTAAAAATGACCCCCGAAGAAGCCATCAATGCCGTAACCATAAATGGGGCTGCCGCGCTGGAAATGAGCGACCAACTCGGCTCCATTGCCGTAGGCAAAAAAGCAAACCTCATAGTTACCAAACCCATTCCTTCCTACGCATATATCCCCTACGACTTTGGCAATAATCCCGTAGAGCGGATGGTGGTGAATGGAGTGTTTTTGTAATACACTACGCCCCCCTTCTGCCAAAACTGCGCCCGGAATGTTGTTAGCTTTTATGAACCTTTCCATTATCTGCAAACCTGTAAACTCAATGACGAAAATCGAGAAGTAGCTGCAATTCGTATGGACTGATTTTTCGCGTTCGAAAAATAACCCTAATTGTTGCCCAAGGGTGCAGCTGTATCGAAACTTATCAATAAGTTGTACTTTGTATAAAATTCTTAGGATGAAAAAATCTATTTCCCGCATTTTCGTTTTGCTTACGGTTGGTTTATATATTTCCACATTTACAGCATTCGCCCAGGCGCCTGCTATTCAGTGGCAGAAATGCTATGGTGGAAGTAATGCTGATTTTGCAAAATCAATAGAAATAACCTCCGACGATGGTTATATAATTGCCGGTTACTCTTGGGGGGAGGTTGAGGAACCAAATCATGGACTAATTGATTTTTTGGTTGTGAAAATCAACTCTACCGGTAACTTAATGTGGAAAAAATATTATGGTGGCAGCAATACGGATAGGGCGCATGCGATAAGGCAAACCACGGATGGAGGATACATTGTTGCTGGCTACACACGATCGAACGACGGGGATGTCTCAGGTCTCCATGGTACCCTCGACGATTTCTGGATTGTCAAGTTAGACGATACCGGAGCAATCCAATGGCAAAAATGTTTGGGCGGAACGCTTCAAGAGGAAGCAAATGATATTCAACAAACGGCGGATGGTGGATATATTGTTGTAGGAAAAGCCCATTCAAGCAATGGCGATGTATCGGGGATGAAAGGACTTGGCGATATGTGGATAGTTAAGTTGAATAATACTGGCAATATTCAATGGCAAAAATGCCTGGGGGGATCGTCTTTAGATATTGCCAACGCAGTCCAGCAGACTACAGATAGCGGATACATAATAGCAGGTTATACATATTCCAACGATGGGGACGTAACGGGGCCTGTTGGCTTTTTTGATGGCTGGATAGTAAAATTGAGTAGCATAGGGGCTATTCAATGGCAAAAACGTTTAGGAGGCGCACATGCCGACATCTTAAGTTCCATAAAACAAACATCAAACGGAGGATATATCGCAGCTGGAGTGCAGCAAAATCATTCCGGTGTTAATCCTCGTGTATGGGTTGTAAGATTAAATAACGTCGGGAACCTGCAATGGCAAAAAACTTACGGAGGGTCTTCGGGCGACGCAGCATATTCGATACAGCAAACGAATGATGGTGGGTTTTCGCTGTTGGGTGCATCAACCTCCATAGACGGTGACGTTTCCGGGCACCATGGAGCATATGGCGTTGCTGATTATTGGTTGGTGCGGCTGGATAGTTCAGGCAATTTGAAATGGGAAAAAAGCTTGGGAGGCACGGGAGACGATGATGGACAATCCGTTAAAATAACTCCAGATGGAGGCTTCATTCTTGCAGGTTCCACAATGTCTATAGATGGTGACGTGACAGGAAAAGCCGGAAACTCTGATTTTTGGGTGGTAAAGCTTGCACTGGATCCTTTAGCAGTAAGTGGAATCTCACTAAGCAAAGAAGAGTTTAAAATATATCCCAACCCTGCAACAAACGAACTGCACATTAAACTTTCAGAAGGTCGTTTTTCACAGGTAAGCATAAGCGATGTATCGGGAAAGGTATTATTTACCACAACGTTAAATGGGGTTTCGCATATGATTAATACCAGCGTCTTCCCTATTGGCTTATATTTTATTAGGGTACAAACTGAAAACGAGGTTATGATTAGAAAGTTTGTGAAGGAATAGCAGAGGTAATAGCACTATTTCAATGAGGGCTTTTCTATCTCAGTTTCATTCCATCAATTCAATTCCCGGCACCGTATCTTTCACGCTCCAATTCTTGCTCAACATCAGCAATTACCATCAACGGTGCTGTTGCGTTCTGCGCGTGCCCTGAATAGCTACCAAAGGATAATAAACCTGAACACCACATTGTTGTAACTTCATATTATGGAACTAAAAGACCTCATTGTCAGCGATCCTGAAATCTTAGGGGGACAACCTATTTTTTAAGACACACGCGTGCCGGTAGAAACACTTTTCGACCATTTGGAGGGGGGTCTTTAGAAGAGTTTTTAATGGACTTTCCTACCGTTGGAAGAGACAAGGCTGTAGCTATACTAGAGCTTGCCAACAAGGTCTAAGATCTACTTCTTATACCAAAAGAAACAAACATCTAAACGAGAAATTCCCCCTGTCATAGTTCAAAACACGAAGCACTGTTTTAGCAGTAAACTGGAAGCGTATATTCCCTCGTTTTCTATCGCACCTCTCAGGAGATTTCTCTCTCCCTGCTTCGTTCCTCGCAGTCCGTTCGAAATGACGGAAATCTTTTCAACTACTATGCTAAATCATCACACAAGTTATTCTCCTTAATCAACACCCTTTTCTTTTTGTCCTGAATGATTACTTTTGCCTTCCGTACAAAAAAATTATATGGCTACTACAGCAGATATCAGAAATGGAATGATTATCAAACTCGACGAGGGGCTTTATAGCGTAGTGGAGTTTGGACAAAATAAAACTGCACGCGCAGCGGCCAAAGTATGGGCAAAACTAAAAGGCGTGGACAACAATCGCTCTATAGAAAAAACATGGAACTCGGGCGATAATATTTTCCCCGTGCGTGTGGAGCGCCGCCCTTATCAGTTTCTCTATAAAGATGAAAGCGGTTTCAACTTTATGGATACATCGAGCTTTGAGCAAATAAGCCTTCAGGAAAGTATGATTGAGCGCCCTGAGCTTTATAAAGACGGACAAGATTGTTTCATACTTGTAAATACAGAAACGGAATTGCCTATGAGTGTGGAACTGCCGCCAAATGTGGTACTCCGCGTTACCTACTCAGAACCTGGCTTAAAAGGCGATACCGCCACCCGCACATTGAAACCTGCTACGGTAGAAACAGGTGCTACAGTAATGGTTCCCCTGTTTGTAGATAATGATGAATTGATACGTGTAGATAGTAAAACAGGCGCTTATGTAGAGCGTGTGAAGGAATAAGAGAAATACGCAAATTGAGTAATCAGCAAATTGAACTATATGGAGTTTAAACAGATTCAGGAACTGATCAAAGCGATCAATAAATCGAACATCAGCGAGCTAAAGGTGAAGGACGGAGAATTTGAGATAACGATAAAGCAAGCACAGGTAAGCGAAACACAATTTGTAGCCGTGCAGGCACCAATGCAAATGCCTCAGATGATGCCTCAGGCTGCTCCGCAACAACAAATAGCGGCTGCACCTGCTGCTCCCCAGGCACCAACAGCGGACAATGGTAGTGCCATTACTATCAAGTCGCCCATGATTGGTACATTTTATCGTAGTTCTGCACCCGATAAGCCAGCATTTATAAATGTGGGTGATGAAATCAAAGCAGGACAAGTGCTGTGTATTATCGAAGCAATGAAGCTTTTTAATGAAATAGAAAGCGAAGTAAGTGGCCGTGTGGTAAAAATGCTTGCAGATGACGCATCGCCTGTAGAGTATGATCAGCCGCTGTTCCTTGTTGAGCCAATTTAGAACATAGATAGAAGTAAAGGGTGAAAAGTATTGTTACTTTTCACTCTTAATTTTTCATTTCAACTATTCAAGGTGTTTAAAAAAATATTGATTGCTAACCGTGGCGAAATTGCATTGCGTGTTATCCGTACTTGTCGGGAGATGGGTATTAAAACCGTAGCAGTTTATTCAACCGCCGATAAAGATAGCCTTCATGTACGTTTCGCCGATGAGGCGGTATGCATCGGTAAAGCACAGAGTACCGATTCGTACCTGAATATCCCGCACCTTATGGCGGCAGCAGAAATTACAAATGCAGATGCCATTCATCCGGGTTATGGTTTTCTGGCGGAGAATGCAGGATTTTCTGAAATCTGCGCTCAGTATAATATCAAGTTTATCGGACCCACTCCTGAGATGATCAGAAGAATGGGCGATAAAATGACTGCTAAAGAAACGATGATTGCTGCAGGCGTTCCGTGTATTCCCGGATCAGAAGGATTGCTCGAAAGTCTGGAAGAGTCCAAGTTACTTGCAAAAGAAATGGGCTACCCTGTTATCCTTAAAGCAACAGCAGGCGGTGGTGGAAAAGGTATGCGCATAGTGTGGGAAGAAAGCGAAATGGAACGTGCCTACAATACTGCAAAAGCAGAAGCGGGTGCAGCCTTCAAGAATGATGGCATTTATATGGAGAAGTTCGTAGAAGAGCCTCGACATATTGAGATACAGATTGCAGGCGATCAGTTTGGAACAGTGTGCCACCTCAGCGAACGCGATTGTTCTATTCAGCGCCGTCATCAAAAGCTTGTGGAAGAATCGCCTTCTCCTTTCATGACCCCAGAGCTTCGTCAGAAGATGGGAGAAGCAGCGATCAGAGCCGCCTCTGCTATTAACTATGAAAGCGTAGGAACCATAGAATTTCTGGTTGATAAACATCGCAACTTCTACTTCATGGAAATGAATACGCGCATTCAGGTAGAGCATTGCGTAACGGAGGAAGTTATTAACTACGATCTTATCAAAGAGCAGATAAAGATTGCAGCAGGCGTACCAATTAGCGGACGTAATTATGAACCTACAATGCACGCTATAGAATGTCGGATCAACGCGGAAGATCCTTACAATGATTTTCGCCCAAGTCCAGGAACTATAACTGTATTACATACCCCCGGTGGTCATGGAGTGCGTGTAGATTCACATATTTACGCAGGTTATTCCATCCCTCCATTCTATGACTCCATGATTGGCAAAATAATTGCCGTTGCACAAACGCGCGAAGAGGCGATTTCTACAATGGAGCGTGCATTGAGCGAGTATGTGATAGAGGGAATAAAAACTACGATTCCATTCCATCAGCAGCTGATGCGTAATGAAGATTTTCGCAAAGGAAACTTTACAACCAAGTTTATAGAAAGCTTTGAATTAATTTAGTTGTGTTCAGAAAATACAGGCTTTGGGGTGATTACTCATTCCAAAGCTTTTTCATTTCATAACTTCCTATAGTTAGGTTTATCCACTATTTTCGCAACGCAAAAAGCAATATCCTTTTTGCTTTCAATCAGTTTCAAATGAAGAAAACGCTATTGATTACCGGAGGTGCGGGCTTTATCGGTTCGCATGTGGTAAGATTGTTTGTAAATAAATACCCCGATTACCGGATTGTAAACCTTGATGCCCTGACCTACGCAGGCAATCTGGAAAACCTTACGGATATTGAAAATGCTCCGAACTATACGTTTATCAAGGCAGATATTTGTGAGGCATCCGTAATCAATGAAATTTTTGAACAGTATAATTTTGATGGCGTCGTTCACCTTGCAGCAGAAAGCCATGTTGACCGTTCTTTAACCGACCCCAATATTTTTATTGAAACGAACGTGATCGGTACGGCAAACCTTCTAAATGCAGCCCGCGAACTTTGGAAAGATGACAAAGAAGGAAAGCGCTTTTATCATGTTTCAACAGATGAAGTATATGGTTCGCTGGGAGAAACAGGTTTCTTTCTCGAAACAACTTCTTACGATCCGCAATCGCCCTACTCTGCGTCCAAAGCAGCTTCAGATCACTTAGTTCGTGCTTATGGCAATAGCTATAAACTTCCATTTGTTATTACCAACTGCTCCAACAATTATGGACAAAATCAATTCCCTGAAAAGTTGATTCCTTTATTCATCAACAACATCAAGAACAATATTCCCCTACCTGTCTATGGTGATGGTAAATACACCCGCGATTGGCTGTATGTAGTAGATCATGCAATAGCTATTGATCTTGTTTTTCATGAAGGAAAAAATGGCGAAACGTACAACATAGGCGGCTTCAACGAATGGCAAAACATTGAGCTGATAAAACTGCTGTGCAAGCAAATGGATGAAAAACTCGGACGCGCGCCGGGTGAGTCTGAAAAGCTGATTACTTACATAAAAGATCGTCCGGGACATGACCGCCGCTATGCGATTGATGCCACAAAAATCAGCACCGAACTAGGCTGGAAGCCATCCGTAACTTTCGAAGAAGGACTTAGCAAAACGATTGACTGGTATTTGATGAATGAAGAGTGGCTGCAAAATGTAACAAGCGGAGATTACAAGAAATACTATGAAACGCAGTATAGTTGAGTCGTTTCTTCGTTAGTTTGTTTCTTTGTTTTTTTGATTTCTCATGGCTGCACATACTTACTATTTTGAAAAGTTAGACGTTTGGCAAAACGCTAAACGCCTTGCAGTGAGTATTTACGCAATAACAGAAAAATTTCCCTCGAATGAAAAGTTCGCCTTGACAGACCAACTAAGAAGATCGGCGGTGTCTGTATCAGCAAACATTGCCGAAGGGTCAACAAGAGAACACCTTAACGACTACGTTCGATTCATGAATATTGCTTATGGCTCTTGTATTGAGGTCTTAAATCATATTCTTATAGCCAAGGAGTTAAATTATGTTTCTGATAGCACACTAAATGAGATTAGAGATCAGGTTTCGCAAATCACAAATCAATTAAGAGCATTAAACAAATCTGTCATTGCGAAAAAACGCAGTAACGAAAAAACGCAGCAACAATAAATGAAAGGTATAATCCTCGCCGGCGGCTCCGGCACACGCCTCTACCCACTTACCATCGCGGTGAGCAAGCAACTTATGCCGGTGTACGACAAGCCAATGATCTACTATCCGCTTTCTACACTTATGCTGGCGGGTATCAATGAAATTCTGATCATCACAACGCCCGAAGATCAACCAGCGTTCAAAAAACTTTTGGGCGACGGCTCACAAGTTGGTTGCAGGTTTGAATATGTGGTTCAACCGCGACCGGAAGGCCTCGCACAGGCTTTCATTCTTGGTGCAGACTTTATTAGCGATGATTCTGTAGCGCTGGTGTTGGGTGATAATATTTTCTACGGCTCGGGAATGGGCACATTGCTTGGCGACAAAGTCAATCCCGATGGTGCTGTAGTTTTTGCCTATCAGGTAAATGACCCTGAACGATATGGTGTGGTGGAGTTTGATAGCAACAATCGTGTATTGAGCATTGAGGAAAAACCTACTGAACCAAAATCAAACTTTGCAGTGCCCGGTCTTTATTTTTACGACAATCAAGTAGTAGAAATTGCAAAGAACATCAAACCTTCTCCACGCGGCGAATTTGAAATTACAGACATCAACAAGACCTATCTCGAAATGGGTAAGCTCGAAGTGGGCGTATTAGATCGGGGTACAGCATGGCTCGATACAGGTACGTTCGATTCCCTTATTCAGGCAGGGCAATTCATTGAAGTGATAGAGAAACGCCAGGGCTTAAAGATTGGCTGCATTGAGGAAATAGCGTATTCAAAAGGCTGGATCAATGATGAGCAAATGGCGCAGCAGGCTAAGATCTATGCAAAATCGGGCTATGGCGAGTATCTCTCCAACATCATGAAACTAAAGCCAACATTCTCTTAAACGCTTTCTCACATTTTCAAATAAAACTATCTTCGCATCCCGCTGCATAAGGCGGGATTGCCTTTTATGCTACTCCTACTCATTCCCATTATATCTGCATTCATCGGATGGTTTACCAACTGGATCGCCATTAAAATGCTCTTTCATCCAAAAGAACCTAAGCGCATTCTCGGCATCACGTTTCATGGTATTTTTCCAAAACGCCAACAACAATTTGCGAAGAAACTGGGTGTATTAGTGGCGAGCGAACTCCTTCACTTCGATGAGATAGTGGACAAGATAAAAGACCCTTCCAACCTTGCGGATATGGCTCCTTTTATAGAAAAGCACATTGATGAATTTCTCAACGTAAAGCTCAAAGAAAAGCTGCCCGTCATCTCTATATTTGTGGGTGAAGGCACGCTGAATAAAATAAAAGAAGGTTTGCTCGAAGAGATAGAAGTGCTGCTGCCGCAAATCGTAGATCAGTTTACCGGAAAGCTGAGTACCAGCATAGATATTGAAAAGATAGTGACCGATAAGGTTGCCAACTTCTCGTCCGACAAGCTGGAAGAAATACTCTTTAGCATCATGAGCAAAGAGTTTCGCTTTGTGGAGATAATAGGTGGTGTGCTTGGGTTTATTATCGGCTTGCTACAGGTGGTGTTGACGTTGGTGTCGGGTTAGAGCTTTTCGTTGCGAGTTGCAAATTCGCACCAGCGAGGGTGTATTCTTAAACCAGTTGAGCCTCCCCACTTATCCAAAGATATGTGAGGAGGCTCTCCAATTACTTGGCGGCGGGAGAGGGATTCGAACCCCCGAACCTGTTACAGTTGGCCGATTTTCAATCGGCTGCTATCAGCCACTCAGCCATCCCGAAAGAGGATGTTCCACTTTCGAGATTACTAACAGCAAATTTAATGCTTTGATCATCTCCACATGTCAGAAATTTTTTCTTTTACAAAACCGACAGACATGGGAAAATCATCCCACCATTCATATGTTTCACTATCCCGCGAATAAAATAATATAATTATTGGGAAAGCAATTAGCCCGATTCCAATTTCCAATATGAACAGACATATTCCAAATGCTAGTACAATACAACTGACAACAATTAGAATAAGGATCGTAAAAATAAAAGCGAATATATCCATGAGATTATAGAATTACTATTTTCCGCAAACTGTCGAAAATTTAAACTCTCGTTCTCCAACACATTTTCACTCCACTTATATCTTCATTGACAAAAAGGCATTAAATTGATACCTAAACCTTTCAATTTACATCCTAAACCTTTCAAATCGAACCCTAAACCTGTCAGGTTGGCGGGTTTAGGTATCAAATCGAATCCTTTACCTTTCAAATTGATACCTCGAGGATTCAAATTGATACCTATACCTTCAAAATCGAATCCTCGAGGTTGTAAAACGATACCTTCCGGCATTTCGCCGTAGCCGAAGGGGTACGGATGATTAGCTTTCATCGGGCGTACTATTGCTGTACTGAGCCTTCCACTTTGCGTAAAACTCCATACCCTCCGCGTCTCCTTCTTTTGCCAGGTAGCGTGCGTAGCGGTAGCAGCGATTGGCAGCAGTAAAACGGTCGAAACCATTGAGCATCAACGCATCTTCTATGCGCTGCACGTGCGACATAAGGCTGGTATAAAGGCTGTGCAATCGCTGGGCGGTGTCTTCGTCTATAGTCCACGCATCCATATCAAGCCCGGCAGGTTGCAAAGCAGCCACGGCGAGCACGTCTTCATACACCATTTCTACAAAGCCCACACGCTCCATGGCTACCTTGCCATAGTCTTTGCGCTCTTCGGGGCTGAGCGATACAAGACCACGCTCGGTGCACCAGGTAGCGAGGTTGCCAATAATAGTTTCGAGGGCACTTTCATTTTCCGCAGAAATTTGAACAGTGGAGAGATTGTCTGTTGCTGACATTGCTATAAATTTTTAATTGTGAAACTGTGAAGTATAAATTTAAAAAATAAAGAGGCGTAATACAGAAATTTTATTTTTGAGGGAAATTTTTTTGTCGAAAAAAGCAAATCATAGCAATCCACACTATCCACACCTGTGAACAGTTTTAACCCATGTATGAGGGGTTAATTCGCTATCTTCGCCTACATTATACACAACTCCATTTATGGATCAAAACACCCCGGATTTAACCCCGCAAGACGAACCGCAGGAAACCAACCGAATCATTCAGGTAAACATCGAGGAACAAATGAAAACCGCCTACATTGATTATTCGATGTCGGTGATAGTGGGGCGCGCCCTGCCCGATGTGCGCGATGGATTGAAGCCTGTGCATCGGCGCGTGCTCTTTGCTATGCACGAACTTGGCAACACCTTCAACAAGCCTTATAAGAAATGCGCCCGTATAGTGGGTGAGGTACTGGGTAAATATCACCCGCATGGCGACACGGCCGTGTATGATGCTATGGTGCGCATGGCGCAGCCCTGGAGTATGCGCTATATGATGGTGGATGGGCAGGGTAACTATGGCTCGCAAGATGGTGATGGACCAGCGGCCATGCGATATACCGAAGCGCGAATGCAGCGGCTGGGCGAGGCAATGCTGGAAGACCTTGAGAAAGAAACGGTGGACTTTACGCTGAACTTTGATGATTCGCTTCAAGAGCCATCGGTGCTTCCGTCGCGCATCCCCACGCTATTGGTGAATGGTTCGTCGGGCATTGCGGTAGGTATGGCAACGAACATGATGCCGCACAACCTGAGCGAAGTGGTAGATGGCTGCATAGCGTACATTGACAACCGCGAGATAACTATTGATGAATTGATGAAGTATGTGAAAGCCCCCGATTTTCCTACTGGTGGTATCATCTTCGGCATTGAGGGCATAAAGGCGGGCATGCACACGGGCAGAGGCAGGGTTGTGCTTCGCGGAAAGGTAACAGTAGAAACAACGAAGAGCGGTAAAGAACAGATTATCATTACGGAAGTGCCTTATCAGGTAAGCCGCGATGCGCTTGCAGAAAAGATAGGGGCGCTGGTAAATAATAAAGTAATAGAAGGCATTACCCACGTAGGCAACGAATCGAATAAAGATGGGACGCGCGTGGTAGTAGAGATAAGAAGAGATGCGGTGGCACAGGTCATCATCAATCAGCTATATAAATACAGCGAGCTTCAAACGTCTTATGGTATTAACAACGTGGCACTGGTAAATGGTCGTCCGCGTACCCTTAATCTGAAAGACCTGATTTCTGAGTTTGTTATTTTCCGCCATCAGGTGGTGGTGCGCCGCACCGAGTACGAACTGCGGGAAGCAAAGAAACGTGCACATATCTTAGAAGGTTACCTCATAGCCCTCGATCATCTTGATGCTGTTATTTCATTGATAAGAAACTCTGCAAACCCTGAGATAGCAAAGACGGGATTGATGGAGCAATTCGGCATGAGTGAAATACAATCGAAGGCTGTGCTTGAGCTACGCTTGCAACGCCTCACCGGTATGGAGCGCGACAAGATCCGTGAAGAACATGCAGAGATCATGAGAACCATTGCGCACCTGGAAGAGATACTTGGTAATGAAGGGCTGCGCTATCAGATTATAAAAGACGAACTGGAAGATGTAAAGAAGAAATTTGGCGATGAGCGGAAATCGGAAATACAGTACCTCGCCAATGAAATGCGTATTGAAGACCTGATAGAAGAAGAAGATGTGGTAATTACCGTTTCGCATCTTGGTTATATAAAGCGTACCGCTGCTGCGGAATATCGCGCGCAACGCCGTGGTGGCCGCGGCGCTATGGGTGGAAAGACTCGCAACGAAGATTATATCGAACATCTCTTTATTGCATCTACCCACCATTCGCTTTTGTTCTTCACTGAGAAAGGAAGATGCTACTGGTTGAAAGTTTATGAAATACCCGAAGCAGATAGAAACGCAAAAGGACGCGCTATTCAAAACCTTATTCAATTACCGCAAGACGATAAGATAAGAACCATCATAGATGTCCCCCAACTGGAGGATAAAGACTATGTGAAAAACCACTGCGTAGTGCTTTGCACCAAAATGGGCATCATTAAAAAGACATCTCTTGAAGATTTCAGTCGCCCCCGCCAAAATGGTATCAACGCCATCACTATTCAGGAAGGAGATCAGTTGCTTGACGTGTCGCTCACCGATGGAACGAGCTATATAATGATGGCGGTGAAATCCGGTCGCGCTATTACCTTCCCGGAAAACAGAGTACGCACAACGGGGCGCGGCGCTATTGGCGTATTCGGCATAGAGCTGGATGAAAAAACTGATGAAGTGATCGGCATGATCTGCGTGCAGAAGAAAGATTTGAAACATAAGCAAGTGCTAGTGGTTTCTGAAAAAGGATTAGGAAAACGTACAGCGCTAATTGAAGAAATACACACGGATGTAAATCCCGACGACCTATCGAACGTAATAGAACTGACCGACGAAGAGGGACATGCGCATAAATACCAGCTTGCCTATCGCGTTACCAACCGGGGCGGGAAGGGTGTGCGCACCATTAACATTACCGAAAAGACAGGTTTCCTTGTGGGTCTTTTGGCTGTGGAAGTGAAGGACGATCTTATGATTACCTGCAAATCGGGCATTACCATCCGAATGAAAGTGGAGAACATCCGCGAGGCCGGACGTGCCACACAAGGGGTAAGACTGATAAACCTGGACGAAGGAGATGAGATTGCAGCCATTGCGCGTATTGAAGAGCAGGAAGTGCAAGGCGATGATGATAATGAAGCAGCCAGTGTGATAGATATTAACCCCGTGCCGGAGGTTTAAGAGCCTTTTAAAAAGTGCGCAATGAATTGAAGAGTACATAGGGTCGCGCCTTTGCGCGACCTTTATCGTTTCCCTTACTTGTATTTTTGTAGTTTTAGTAGAAGAAAGCAAATGAGTATTCAGGATGTAATGAGCCTAAGCGTTTCGGAGAAATTTTTGCTCTGCTCAAATCCTGTCAAACAATAGTTATAATCTCCTGTCCTGTTTCCTTACGAGCTAATTTTTTCTGAACTTTACACATCTTAAAAATCAATCAACAGCATTTTACCCAATGAAAAAATTTGTTTTGATCGCGGCATGTCTTAGCATAGGTGTTGGTGCCTTTGCGCAAAAGTCGCAGATACGCACTGCCAAAAATTATCTTGGCGAAAAGAATTACGAAAAAGCAAAAGCTGCCATCGAAGAAGCGGTAAATAGTGCAGACACTAAAGACGATCCGTATGCGTGGCATGTGCGCGGCACGGTGTACCTCGCTATGCAGCAAGAACCTGCCAATGCAGACAAAGACTACTATAATGAGGCGGGAAAATCGTTGAAGAAAGTAGTGCAGTTGAAATCGGACTATGAGAAAGATGACGTGAACAATAAACTTTTTGCAGTTGCCATTTACAATTACAACACTGCATTGGGGGCGTTTGATAAGCGCAATTATGAGGTTGCATATAAGCACTTTGGTGAAGTAGTAGAAATAGGAGAACTGGAAAACGGAAAACGCTTCGCGAAAAATAAAACACTCGACACTATTGCACATCAATCTGCTTTGTATCAGGGCTACAGCGCTTACTATGCCAACAAATATGATGAGGCATTGACCCTGTTATTGAAGGCAAAAAATGACCCCATTGTAAAAGCTGCGAACATTTATCTGATGCTTGCAGATGTTTATGAAGCAAAAAACGACGAGGCAAATCTGATGGCTACGCTGGCGGAGGGTAAAAAGGAATATCCTAATGACAAAACGCTGGTAAATCGGGAACTGAATGTTTACATCAAAGCAGGAAAATCAGATCAACTGGTAGCCAAACTTGAGGAGGCAATAAAAACCGATCCGACTAATGCAGATTTGCTTTTTACATTGGGCATAGCCTACGATAATATGGCGAATCCAAAAGATGCAAAGGGAACCGACCTTCCTAAGCCGGCAAACTATGCAGATGTTTTCGCAAAGGCGGAGCAGGCATATATGAATACCCTAAAGGTTACGGACAAAGCGGACTACAACTACAATTTGGGTGCGCTTTATTTCAACAGGGCGGTAATAGTAAATGAACAAATGAATGCGATAACCGGAAGTTCATCAGCCGATATAAAAAAGTATGACGGACTGAAGGCGCAACGTGATGAGTGGTTTGACAAAGCACTTCCCTATCTTGAAAAAACAGTTACCAGCCTCGACGTTCAGGCAACATCATTAAAAGGCGAGGATAAAAACACTTATATGGGAGCACTTGTAGCTGCTAAAGAAATTTACGCCAAGCAAAACAAGCTGGATAAAGCAACAGAGTTTAAAAAGAAACTTGAGGCAGTCAACAAATAATTCCAAGTTTTCCACTTCTGTGAATAGCCACGCCCTTAATTGTGGCTATTCTTTTTATGAAGATAGATCCTTTCGTTTTTTAAGAATTCTTATCATCGAAGGCATACTTTTTAAAAGCCTACCTTCGTAAAAATTTTTTACGTTTTGAGTTCAGTACAAAAATTACCATTAGTAAAATTTGCTCCGCGCAATGGTGTTGGTTTCTTCGATACACTAAAAGCAAGAATAGACGAATACTTTACCACCAATAAGCTTGAAATGCACGGCAACACTTCAATGAAGTGGAAGTCTGTCGCAATCATCTCCATGTATCTTGTTCCTTATGCAGCAATGGTTTCTGGGCTTGGTGCCGTCAACCTCTGGCTGTTCTACGGGCTTTGGATATTGATGGGTATTGGAATGACGGGTATTGGCTGTTCCATCATGCACGATTCCAACCACGATTCTTATTCTGGCAGCAAAGGACTGAATAAATATCTCGGTAAGATCATCATTTTGGTAGGTGGTTACGATGTAACATGGCGTTTGCAGCATAATGTACTTCATCATACATACACCAATATTGATGGTTTGGATCATGATATTGACGCTGGTATTCTCCTTCGCTTTTCTCCGCATCAGAAAAGAAGACGCTTCCATAAATTCCAACACATTTATGCATGGTTTCTTTATGGCTTACTTACTTTTCAGTGGGCAACCATCAAAGATTTCCGGCAGGTAAGAGATTATCACAAACTCGATTTGCTAAAGAAAGAAAAACTGACATTGAAGCAAGCTTTACTTCAAGTCGGATTGTACAAGATTATTTACTACACTTTTATCATGGTGTTGCCTATGCTTTTTGCCGGGGTAGCATGGTATCATGTAGTGTTAGGCTTTTGCGCTATGCACTTTGTATCCGGCATTATGCTGTCTGCAATATTTCAGTTAGCACATGTGATGGGAGAATGTGAGTTCCCTGCCCCTAATGATTCAAAAAAAATGGAAAACAACTGGGCTATTCACCAAATGATGAATACTGCAAACTTTGCCCCTAAGAATAAAGTGCTTGGCTGGTTTATTGGCGGGTTAAATCGTCAGGTAGAACACCATTTGTTTCCCTACATCTGCCATGTTCACTACAAAAACATAGCACCCATTGTAAGAAAAACAGCCGAAGAATATGGCGTACCTTATTACGAACGTCCCACATTTTTTGCAGCTTTAAAAGAACACACCCGAATGTTGAAAGAACTGGGAAGAGCTTAAGCCTTCTAATAAAAAAACACCTGGCAGCAGGTGTTTTTTTATTTAAGACTTCATATTTGTAAACTGAAGAGGAATTTCGAGACTGGAGCTTCGGCAAAGCTGAATAACATCTTGCAGATCATCAATCTTCTTCCCGGTTACACGAATTATATCATCCATTATTGCCGCCTGCACTTTCAGTCCACTATCTTTTATCAACTTCACTATTTTCTTACTCATGTCCTTGTCTATTCCATTTCTTACGGGAATAGATTTGCGTATGTATTTGCCCGACGCGCTAAAATCTTTACTGAGATCGAAGGCATTACTTTCCAATCCCTGACGCATAGCTTTTGTAAGAAGTACGTCTTCAATCTGCTTCAGCTTCATATCGCTCTCCCCTTCCAGCTCAATTACCATATCTTTCTTATTCAGCTCAATGTTTACATGCGTGCCCTTAAAATCGAACCGGTTGTCAATTTCCTTTTTAGCAACGTTTACAGCATTGTCGAGTGTTTGAAGATCTACCTTAGAAGCAATATCGAACGATGGCATACAAAAATGTTTTTAAGAATTACTACACTTCAAAAATAATCAAAGCCGCCAAATTGTGTTGGCTTTGTTATCAGGCGGTTAACCGTTTGTAAAGACGTTGTTAACAGACCTGAATTGTTACCTGATAGTTAAGGGTCTGTATCAACTTTAGGTTACAATCTGCAATAAGGAGAGCGGATTACAGTAAGATTTGAATTACACATGGAGATCAAAAAAGGCGCTAATCGTAGCGCCTTTTTCCATTTCATATAATGTGTGTTTCAGAGAGAATTATACCGCAGCCTCGTACACTGCGCCGTATTTAAAATCCTTTAGGAAACGGATAATATCGGTTGCTTCATTTACAAAAAGTTCCTTCACATTTACGGTGCGCCCTTTTGTGAAGTCTAAAATAATGTTGTCTTTTTTCAAAACCAGGCGCTTTTCGCTAATCATCTTGTTGATGCAGATAAGCTGACCCGTTGTGAGCTTTGTTTCAAACAATTTACACTTTGTTTCAGATACCATACCTAAATATTTTCAGCAAAGGTAAGGTAAATATGCCTCTAAAACGTCAGACCTCCTTGCATTGAGACATTAGGTCGCAGAGTAGAAATAATTAGGAGACATAGAGACATGTAAAAAATGCTTTTTTTGAAAAGGCGTAAATCTCCTTTAAGCAACTTATAATTATTTTCGACTGCGAGCAAAGTCAGATCATGACCATAACACCAATAAAGACAAAGAAAGATTATCAGGCAGCCCTCAGCCGCCTCGAGAATATTTTTGATGCACAGTCAGGAACACCAGAAGGCGATGAACTGGACTACTCGGTATTCTCATAGATACATACAAGAAGTAGCATGAATTTGATTCTGTCGGGTGGAAACACCCGACAGCACGAACGATGGAAAAAGCGAAAATGCGATGAAGATTTGAGGTTTTGCGATGAAGAAATAGGCACTTCCGATGAAAAAGGCGCTTTGGCGGTGCTGTAAAAGAACTGCATAATGAAACACATTAATCTCCTCACGCTCTTATCCGCAACGTCTTTTATTACCGCCCTGTATTTTTTGCTGCACCCCGACGATCATGGGGTAGCAATGGCGCTAAGCATGTTTCTATTCTTCTTTGTGTTTATACCAACGATGCTTGTATATAAGCTTTTAAAGAAAATGCCTATTTCCAGGTCTAAAAACATATTGCTGCAATTGGTTGTATTGAGTGTGCATGTAGTCGTAGGGCTGTGTTTATGCTACAAATAAAATGTGACGCGTCCGTTGTCATGTGCTTGGCCAGTAGCGAGAAAGGCGCAGAAGAGTGCGATGCAACGGCGGCTAAATAGTAGTAATGGAGCGGGGAGCAAAAAAATTTACTCCACCACATCCGCCTTGCCGGATAGCAAATAGATGACTGCCATTCTTATTGCCACACCGTTTTCTACCTGGTCGAGTATGATGGATTGTTTTGAGTCTGCTACGTCTGAGTTTAGTTCCACACCTCTATTTATGGGTCCCGGGTGCATGATGAGTATGTCTTTTTGCAAGCCTTCGAGTATAGATTTATTGATGCCGTAAAACAGCGCATATTCTCTGAGGGTGGAGAAGAGGGGCTTGTGCTGGCGCTCGAGTTGTATGCGGAGTATGTTGGCTACATCGCACCATTGCAGGGCTTTTTTTACATCGTACTGCACTGTTACGCCGAGGCTTTCTATGTGCTTGGGTATGAGTGTGGGCGGGCCGGCTACGGTTACTTCTGCGCCAAGTTTTTTGAGGCAAAATATGTTGCTGAGTGCCACGCGGGAGTGCATGATGTCGCCGATGATGGCGATACGTTTTCCTTTCAGATCTCCCAGCTTTTCGCTCATGGAGTAGGCATCGAGCAGGGCGTGTGTGGGGTGTTCGTTGGTGCCGTCGCCGGCGTTGATGATGCTGGCGTTGATGTGTTTTGCAAGAAACCAGGGGGCGCCGCTGGCTGAGTGTCGCATCACTACCATGTCCACCTTCATGGCGAGTATGTTGTTGACGGTGTCTATGAGGGTTTCGCCTTTTGATACTGAGGAGCCTGAGGAGGAGAAGTTGATGGTGTCGGCGCTTAGTCTTTTTTCGGCAAGCTCGAAGGAGATGCGTGTGCGGGTGGAGTTTTCGAAGAAGATATCGGCAATGGTGGTATCGCGGAGTGTGGGTACTTTTTTGATGGGGCGCTGCAACACTTGTTTGAAATTATCGGCGGTGCGGAATATTGTTTCAATATCCTGCGTGTTTAGCTCTTTAATTCCTAACAAGTGTTTTACCGAAAGCGACATTCTAATTGAAAATTTAAAATTCAAAACTCATCCTCAACTCCAACCCTAATCTATCAACACTACTTCATCTATTCCGTCATTTTCTTTCCAGTTTACTTTTACTTTTTGGGTGATGATGGTGTCAACGGTTTGCCCTACATAATCGGGTTGTATGGGTAGCTCGCGGCTGTAATGACGATCTATCAATACCATTAGTTCAACGTTTCTTGGTCTGCCAAAATCTATCAACGCATCCATTGCAGCGCGAATGGTTCTGCCGGTGTGCAGCACGTCATCTATCAATATTACTCTGCGATCTTCAATGCTGAAATTTATATCTGTATGAGAAGGTACGAGTATGTCGCCGGTATGCACATCGTCTCTGTAAAAAGTAATATCGAGTTTTCCGTAAGGGATGTTTTCGCTGGTAATTTCTTTTACGATTTGCGCGATACGGTTGGAAAACCAGATGCCACGGGGCTGCAATCCGATAATGGCAGATGCTGAAAAGTCTAAGTGGTTTTCAATTAATTGATGCGCCAGTCGCTGAAGCGTAATGTTGAGTTGATGTGTGTCCAGCAGCGTCTTCAAATTCGTTGGGAAGATTTTGCCAAAAATAGTGTGTGAAGCCTATTTATGGAAGTGGTTGATGAATTTAATAGTCAATGGTTGCCTGTATGCCCCGGTCTATCAGCGCTTCTGCTTTCGGACGAAGAAAATCGAAACTACCTTTTTTTACACCATACTTTCCTTTGTGGTGAATGAATAAAGCACACTGCTCTGCTTGTTCGGGTGAATGGTCGCAAACATCAACCAATGATTCTATTACCCAATCGAATGTATTCACTTCATCGTTCCAAACAATAAGGCTATGATGCCCCTCTGTAAGAATATCAAGATCGGTATCTTCCTGCGTTTGCCATTTTGTACTGTTGAGATACTTGAGGCTTTTCATGTTCACAAATTTTGCAGCGAAGTTATAGACAGAATTTTATAAACGAACTTACTTTGCAGCATGTTTGTGAAGAAAACAATGGATGAACTGGAACGCAAATCGGTAGGCGAGGCAAAAACATCCGAGAAGCATTCTATCATCCTAATTCTCGACGATATTCGTAGTATGCACAACGTGGGCGCAGCATTTAGAACTGCTGATGCTTTTGCGGCAGAAGCCATTTATTTATGCGGATACACGCCCACCCCACCACATCGTGAAATACACAAAACGGCTCTTGGCGCAACAGACAGTGTAGCATGGAAACATTTTTCTACAACCACAGATGCCATAACTGAAGCTAAGAATAAGGGGTATAAAGTTTTTGCAATTGAGCAAGCGCATAATAGCATTCAGTTGCATGAAATGAATTGGAAGAAAGAACCGCTTGCAGTGGTGTTTGGAAATGAAGTAACGGGTGTAAATGATGAAGCCCTGAAACTGGTAGATGGTGTGATTGAGATTCCTCAATGGGGCGCAAAACATTCTTTGAATATTTCTGTGAGTGTGGGTGTGGTGCTTTGGGAGTTGGTGTCTGAATTGGGATTCTGAAGATTATCTGAATTGGGATTTGTGGGATTAAAGGATTAGCAGGATTATTCTCTGTACCTCTTTTTCTCTATTACCTCTGTGTGAAACTTTCTGAACCGGGATTTGTGGGATTAAAGGATTAGTAGGATTATTCTCTGTGCCTCTTTTTTTCTGTTACCTCTGTGTGAAACTTTCTGAACCGGGATGTGTGGGATTAAAGGATTAGCAGGATTTTCTTTGCGGCTTCACGTGAGATAACTACTATCTTTGCCGTGGTGCCAAACCTCGAGGATACAGTGGACGCAAGTCTTTACTGTATCACAATGTAAAGTCCCTGCTCAAACAGGGGCTTTTACTTTTCTACCCCCTTCTCTTTATGTCATTTCTTAATAACTCGTTAACCAGTTGCAAAGCCTCCGTTAAGCCAATTCATTTTCTTGCAAGCGCTTGTTGCACGCTGCATCTTTACATCATCAAACAAAAACAAACAAACAAAACAAACAATAAACCAAACCACCATCAGAAATCTATAAGGAAAGAAGATCACCAATAACTAGTCTCCATTCTCTCCTTATATACAGAAAAAAGAACCCTTTCTAGGGTTTTTTTATTTTATGGAATGCGATGGGGGGACTTTGGGAAAAATTTATTGATTGTATGTTTTGTCAGTTATTTTCCTCACAATTTCATCGAGTTCATGAACTGAAGCAATCACCATTTCTAAAACTTCTTCTACTTCCTTAGTTGCATCCATTTTTAGCGCCTCAATGAGGTTAACAAGCCCCAGTATTCTCGTTAGTGGAGCACGTACTTCATGCGATTGCGACCAGGCAATTTCTTTCAATGTACGGTTACTTTGTTCAATTGCATTTATATGTTTTCTACGCTCAGTGATATCGCGGAAGAAAATAGACAAACCAGCATGGGAGGGAAAAGCACTAACCTCATACCATGCTTGTGTGCCTTCATAATATGCCTGAAAACTCGTTGCTTCCCCGCTTTCAATTGCCTCATAATATCGGGTATGAAATTCAGTTCCTACCACATCCCGGTAAACTTGCCAAAGATTATGCCCAATAACTTCTTCTCTTTTCCTCCCTAAAACCTGCTCAGCTCTGTTATTCCAATAAATGACGATCCAATCTTTATTCACAGCATAAAAAGCATCGCCGATTCTTTCAAGAATGGCTTCTTTTTCTTTTAACGCTTCAATTGCGGCATTTTCCGTTTTTTTCCTTTCATCAATGTCCTGAAAGCTTCCAACAATCCTTACGCATTTGCCATTTACAAACTCTGGTTCACCTATAGCACGCACCCATTTTTCTTCATTCTGAAGGGTGAGTACCTGCGCCTCGACATCCCAACTTTCACCTTTTGATATGGCCTTGTCAATCTTAGCAACTACTTTTTCGCGGTTTTCACCTTCTTTAAAAAACAATTCGGCTTCTTCAAAAGTGGGGTTGAATAAATTATCGTTTACA
The DNA here is from genome assembly GCA_937870855.1 of uncultured Taibaiella sp. Taxonomy (GTDB): domain Bacteria; phylum Bacteroidota; class Bacteroidia; order Chitinophagales; family Chitinophagaceae; genus JAFIGV01. Next base: position 13,687 of record CALMWT010000185.1, on the reverse strand, counting down.
CCGTGAATTAATCTCGTCATTTCCGACCAATAAATCTTGTTCGCAATCAGGTCAATTTCCCATGCGCCGATTTTTGCAATGGTTGTGGCTTTTGTGAGCAACAATTCCAGTTCCTTTTTATCTGTAATATCCTTACCTACACTAAAAACCAATCCTTCTTTCGATGGTTCAGTAGAAGTCCACGCAATCCATTTTACAGTCCCGGATTTTGTAACATACCTATTTTCAAAATAGGCAACCTTACCTCCGCGCTGAATATTGCCGATACGGGTTTTAGTAGGCTCAATATCGTCTGGATATACAAAGTCGAACACAGGTTTGGATAATAATTCCTGCTCCGAAAAACCTAAAATTTTAACAAGTGCAGGGTTAATTTTTTTGAAAAATCCGTCAGCACCAGCTATGCAAATAATATCCGGAACAAACTCAAAAAGTTGCTTAATATCCAGCTCTGCCTGCTTTCTACGAATCTCTGCTGCCAAATCAGAATAGATGCTGTCTAATAAATTTGAGAACACTCTCGCTTGAATGTCATCATATGCCTGCCCAAACAATACAACACCCAACACTTCATTATTGTATTTAAGCGGTACCGCATACATGCTGTTAACTCCGGCAGCACGTGCATACTCTCCCCTTTTAAAATTTTGATGGGTGGTCACATTATCCCACACAATTAGATTTCCTTGCTCCCAACAAGTACCTACTAAACTCTCACCCATTTTAAAAATATGGGGTGTATTGATATCCGAATAGAAAACATTCCGAATATTATCCGAGGCAGAAAAGTTGGCTAAGCTGATAGTTGTTTTCTCTCTTCCAACTATCCATGCTTCTTCAAGTTGGAAATTGCCCAATCTTCGCAAAAAGTTAAGCACTTCCAACAATGCCTCTTCAAGGTTATGTTCAGAATTAAATGCCGACCTAACCATCTGGGTAAATTCATGTTGCAGGGCTTTGCGTTTATTTTCTGTAATATCTTTAATAGCTCCTATTACTTTTACAGCCCTTCCTTTCTTATTCCTGAGTATATAGGCGTTACAGCTCACAAACAGGTAAGTGTTGTCAACCGTTTTACAGCGAAATTCTGCATTCCAAAGTTGCACATTAGAAGCTAATGCCTTATTTAGCCCCCGCATTACTTTTTTTCTGTCTTCTGGAACGATGTAATCTTCCCACCCTACACTATTATCGTTGACAACAATTCTTTCCAATTGTGATAGAAGTGGGCTGGTTCCATAGTTCCATACAATAGTTTGATCTTCAAGATTCCAATCCCAAATAGCATCAGAAATTGCTTGCACAATCCAGTTGTAACGCTGTAGATTCTCCTCCAGTGCCAAAGACGTGATTTTCTTATCGGTTATATCCTGAATAGTACCTTCAAGATATATGTGCAACCCATCTGTAGAGTTGTGCAACTTTCCAATTTCATGCACCCACTTTACGGCACCACTAGGGCATATTATCCTATGCTCAACATCAAATCCGTCAAACTCCTGTAGTGGAAATTGTGCATTTTCAGGGAAATAATGTTGGTCGTCTGGGTGAATAGAACTAAAAAAATTATCGTAATTAATTGAAAATTCGTCCCGGTTTACTCCCCATATCTCGTACACCTCATCAGACCAAAACAATTCTCCCTTATCAATAGAATAGCGCCAGTAACCGATTTTTGCTATTTTTTGAGCAGATAGAAGTTTCTGCTGCAAATCCTGCAACGTCCTAAAAGATTGCTCGCGTGCAGTAACGTCATTACACAACAGCATCATGCAATCATTACTATCTAACCTAAGTCGTACAGAAGTAATTTCCACCTGTACTATACGGCCATCAGAACAATAATAAGACACCAACCTCAATCCATTTTCAGCGTCCTTGTTTTCAAATATGTACTCTGGAAAGAGCTGCATTACGTTCAGTCCCACAAGGTCTTCCGGCCCGCACCCCAGCAAATCCACAACTTTAGCATTCACCTCCACTATGCTTCCGTTTTCAGCATTTACTAAAATATTTGCCAGCGAACTTTCTTTGAAAAGAAGTGAATACCTACTTTCCGATTCCCTTAAATTTTGCTCCTTCTTCCTCAACTCCAATGTCTTCTTTCGCTGTACCTGATAAAAATGCCGTAACAGAATATACAGCAAAATGGAAGTGGAAACCACATAGACAAGCCCCTTGATGGTTTGATAGAAATGTCTTTGCTCATCTGTACGAAAAATAGCTGCGACAACGGTATCACTGAAATAAACCCACAATGCCCCTAGGCATAAATACGTCAACGCAAACCGTAAGGAGTTTGTAAGTTTCATGATAGTGGGGTAATGATTAGACAGTGAATATACCTAAATGCTTAAAAGTTTTTCACTTCAAGCCTAATTGTATAAAATGAAGCACACCTCTGTATAGTAGTGAACTTACTTTTGTACAAACTCTTCCCAGACAGACATGGAACTTGACAATCATGATTGGAAAACAATAAACACAGCCATTGATAATTGGCAATCGCAAGGCAAACTCTCTGATGAAAAAGCTGAAGAGCTACGCAGCAGCGTGCAGTTGAAAAAAACCAATCAACAGATTGCGCATTACTTTTTTCTCATCGCCCTTTCCTGCACATTGATGGCTTTCGGTGCCATATTTATTGACGAAAAATTACTGGAGCGCATCAAGGAATATTTTTCACTCAGCAACATTTTCATTGCCATACTCATGGCTTCGCTTGCTGCCGGTTGGTTTTATTACATTCGGAAAAAGAGCAGCGAAATAAAAAACGTTGCCTATGAAATATATATCGTGCTGGGTAGCCTGGCTGCAATTACCTCGCTGGTGTATTTGTGCCAAGACGTTGGCTTTGGCAAATCCTACACCTTGTTTCTTTTTCTTTCTGTGATATTGTTAGGTGGTTTGAGCATAGCTTTCAATTCAAAAGCATTGTGGATAGGAACACTCGCGGCAGCAATGGGTTGGTATGGTTCATTCGCTTATGCCTACAGTTCCGATCATCTTTTTCTCGGCATGAACTATCCTTTGCGTTACACGATTTTCGGTTTGCTGGTAGTAGGTTTTTCATTTGTGCAGGCTAAAATCCCTAAGATTGCTAACAAGCAACGCATTACTTACATTGCCGGCTTAGTCATTTTTTTCACGGGCTTGTGGGGCGTTTCTGTTTTTGGAAATTATAATGAATGGGAAGAGTGGATGAAAGTGCGCCAAACACAGGTAATGTTCTATGGAGTAATTTTCGGTATTGCCTCGATGATTGCCTTGTATCTCGGCATTCGCTACAAAGACGATATTGCCCGCGATCTTGGAATATTGTTTCTGCTCATTAATTTTTATAGCCGCTATTTTGAATACTTCTGGGATACGATGCACAAAGGAATATTCTTTCTGTTCCTCGCCGTTTCGTTTTGGTTTATTGGACGCTATATTGAGAAAAAGAGGAAGAAGGAAACGAAAGTGTGAAAGGATGCGCAGCGCGAACATAAATAGAACGCAGATTGTGATGATACTCGTGATTCAAAAACCAATTTCATTCATCAACCCTAATTCCTGATTAGCTTTATGCCGTAATGATGACGCGCTATTTTCTGGAAGTAATGTATGACGGCACAAAATTTCACGGGTCTCAACTTCAGGGCACTACACCAACTGTGCAACTATCCGTCAACAAAGCACTAAGCACTTTGCTGCGCACAGAAGTTGAGAGTTTTGGTGCCAGCCGAACAGATGAAGGCGTTCATGCGTTGTCTAACTTTTATCATTTTGAAATAGAAGAAGAGTTGCATCCGCAGTTTCACTACAAGCTCAATTCCTTACTTCCACATGCTGTTTCGGTAAGAAATATTTACCGCTGCGTTGGCGAACCAATAAATGCAAGATTCGATGCGCGTTCAAGAAAGTACAGGTACAAAATTTACTCGCGCAAAAATCCATTTTATGATAAACGCGGATACTACTTCCCCTACAAGATTAACACTCAAATTCTGAACGAAACTGCCGCTATCATCAAAGAGTATGAAAACTTCGAAAGTTTTTCAAAACGGAATACACAATCCAAAACGTTTGTCTGCAAAATTTATGAGAGTTACTGGGAAGAACAAGGCGATCAATTACATTATATAGTAAGAGCAAATCGTTTTCTGCGAGGGATGGTTCGGGGATTAACCGGCACTCAATTACAGGCGGGAAGACAAAGAATTTCTGTGGAAGATTTCAAGAAAATAATTGAAGTGAAAGACTGTACAAAAGCAGATTTTAGCGTACCCGGACATGGACTTTATCTTGAAGAAATTATCTACCCGGAAGGTAAATTAGAGTTGCTTAATCTTAAGTAGTTACAAAAAGAGTAGCTATACAGTAAGCCGACAAAGCCGTAATACAGCCAACAATTATAGTTTTCAAACCTACTACCATACCATTCTGGGCAGTCAACCTACCCTTCACAAATCCAAAAACAAAAAGTGCAAGTACAGAAACAATCACCGAAAATTTCAGGGCAACTGTATCATTTTCGATCAGCAAAAAAGGAACTACAGGAATAATTCCACTTACCAAATACGACAGTCCCACATTGAGCGCACTCTTGCCTGAACGCGATACATCATTTACCTCGTTCATTATTGCCTGCCATTCGTTATTGGTTTTTGTGGCTTCATCACGCACCATGTTTTGAGTAGTGTGGTCAAGTCCCAGTGAGGATATAATTTCATGAACATGCTCCTGATTCATTGACGATCTGATGGAAAAATACCGGCTCAGTGCCATTGCAACAGCACTGATACCCACAATGCAAAGTGTGGTAACAATAATTATAAAAGGAGAAAATAAAACACTTAGTCCTATTGCTACTGCAAAGGGAATAACCAAACCATCGGACATACCGACAATAAAGTCAACAATAAAATCGTCTTTACTTTTTGGTGCAGACATTTAGGAAAGCACTTGCAGGCTGCGGCGGATAATACTTATGCAATCATCTATTTGCGCCCTTGTAACTACAAGTGGAGGCGCAAAACGAATTTTGTCTCCGTGCGTAGGTTTTGCCAGCAAACCATTGTCTTTAAGCGTCATGCAAAGTTCCCACGCAGCTTCTTTATTAGGATGATCTATCACAATCGCATTTAAAAGTCCCTTGCCCCTTACCACCGAAATATGCGGATGATTCATGGCGCTCAATTCACTACGGAGATATTCACCTTGCACGGTTGCATTTTCTGCCATTCCTTCCTCTTTCAAAACTGTGAGGGCAGCAATTGCTACGCTACATGCCAAAGGATTTCCACCATAAGTTGAACCATGCTCACCAGGACGAATCGTAAGCATAATTTCGTCATCTGCAAGAACAGCAGACACGGGCAAAACACCACCAGATAGTGCTTTTCCAAGTATCAAAATATCAGGGCGCACCTGCTCATGATCGCAAGCCAACATTTTTCCGGTACGTGCAAGACCAGTTTGAATTTCATCAGCAATGAACAAAACATTTGCATCCTTGCACATTGCAGCAGCCTTGCTCAAATATCCCTCATCGGGCACTACTACACCCGCCTCACCTTGGATCGGTTCGATGAGTAAAGCAGCGACATTTCTATCCTGCAAAGCTTTTTGCAACGCAGTGATATTGTTATACTCAACCACTTCATACCCGGTCATGAATGGACCAAAGTTTTTTCGTGCTGAAGGATCGGTGCTGAAAGAAATTACATTCAATGTTCGACCATGAAAGTTCTCACTGCATACCAGAATCTTCGCTTTGTTTTCTTCAATTCCTTTCACTTCATACGACCAGCGACGAGCAAGTTTTAAAGCTGTTTCAACAGCTTCCACACCGGTATTCATCGGCAGCACTTTATCATACCCAAAATAGCGGGTGATGAATTCTGTATATTCTGCGAGCACCTTGCTATGAAATGCACGAGATGTAAGCGTCAGTTTTTGCGCCTGTTGCATTAATGCTTCAATAATTTTCGGATGACAATGCCCCTGATTTACCGCTGAATAAGCAGAAAGAAAATCGTAGTAGCGCTTGCCATCAACATCCCTAACAAACACACCTTCACCGCGCGATAATACTACCGGCAAAGGGTGGTAATTGTGTGCGCCAAATTGTTCTTCTTTTTCCAGAAATTGCTGCGTAAGCTGAGATATTGAACTTGTGATAAGCATGGGTCAAAAGTAGATAAATTGCCTGAGACAGATTAATAGAGCCAAACCACAAATTGTTGTGAATGCTATGTAAGTTTCATCGAATACTACTTCATATACCGATCTCAACCCTCCTGCCGGCCCAAAAAATTATCGCATTGAAATAAACCTTGCGACCTCCTGCAATCCCACAGCAAAACTATCTTCCTATGAAATGATCTCCTCAAACATAGTCACACTTGGAAAAGACACAACGGTAACAATCACTCCAAATCCTGCCAAGCATACAATAAAAATAAAAGGACGACAACCTGCGAGAATTATTATTGTGGACGCACAGGCACGGACAGTGCTGAACGAAATAGGTCAGCCGGAAATTTCAATCAGCCATTTTTCACGAGGTGTTTATATAATAAAGTTGTACGCAGAAAATGGTAGTCTGTATTATTATCAAAAGCTTGTAAAGGAATAGGTTGCTGTAGGAACACCCACTTATCTTTGCGCGATGTTACTATCTGCTGCATTCTTAGACCTGTTGGTACATCCTGTTTTTAAAACTCCATTGCAATACGATGCTACAACAAACGAGCTTTTCGATTCAGCACATCAAGACCGTTTTTCCGTAAAAGAAGGCGTTCCGATCCTGCTTACTTCTTCCCTCAATCCGTCGCTCACCACTACAGAAAGACATGAGCATGCAGGCACACAGTTTCAATACAAGGAACATTACCAAAATGATGCTGTAGCCTATGACTACACTGAGGAGTCTGAAAACCCAGTGGAGAAAGAAGAGATCAATCGTTTACGACAAAATATTCTTGCGCAAATACCTGAAAAAGCAGAATGGATATTGGATGTAGGTTGCGGTGGTGCATGGCTCGCCCACACACTTGTGCCTAAAGAAAGAAAAGTGATTAGCATGGATATATCGGATATCAATCCAATTCGTGCAATAAAACAGGTAGCATCTCCACATAATCATGCAATTGTTGCTGATGTTTTTGAAATGCCCATCACGCAAGAAAGTGTTGATTGCATTGTAGCTTCTGAGATTATTGAGCATGTACCTGACCCCAAGAAATTTTTATCCGAACTGTTCAAAATATTGAAACCCGGCGGGCGACTGATTGTTACAACTCCTTACAACGAATTTATCCGCACTTCGCTTTGCATTCATTGCAACCGGCTCACTCCTCATAATGCTCATCTCCATTCTTTCAATGAGCAATCAATGAAAAAATTTCTACCCGCAGATGTGAAGAATTCAAGCATGAAAATCTTCAATAGCAAACTTTTGGTAAAGGCACATGTTCAGAAAATGCTCAGTTTCCTTCCACTCAATATTTACAGTAGCTTCGAAAGTTTAGGCATTGCGCTTACAGGAAAAAAAGCTTACAGATTGATGGTGGTGCTGGAGAAATAGCAAAAGGGTTTCGTATTGTTGGGATGATTTTTAGATGAGAATTAAGCCTAAACATTACGTTTGCAAAATGAAAATCTTCATAGCCCAGCAGAACTATCATATCGGAAACTTTGAGGCAAATACAAATAAGATCGTCAAAGCGGTACGAAAAGCAAAGCAACAAGGCGGCGACCTTATAGTATTTTCTGAATTAGGCGTATGTGGTTACCCTCCGAGAGATTTTTTGGAATTTCAGGATTTTATTGAACAAAGTCTTTCTTCCATAAATATTATTAAAGAAGAGGCGGATAGCATCGGCGTTATTGTGGGGGCACCTTCACGAAATCCTAAACCGGAAGGAAAAGATCTTTTTAACTCTGCTTACTTTTTGCATGAAAAACAGATAGCAGGCATAGCACATAAAACCTTACTTCCTACTTACGATATTTTCGATGAGTACCGATATTTTGAACCTTCGCTGGAATGGAATGTAATTCATTTCAAAGGGAAAAAAATAGCGATAACCATTTGCGAAGACATCTGGAATATGGCGGACAATCCATTGTATAGAATATGCCCGATGGATCAATTGATGGAACACTCGCCGGATATAATGATTAACATTAGCGCCTCCCCCTTCGATTATGGTCACGCAAATGGTCGCGCCAGCACGGTGAAAAGAAATGTGGCTCATTATAATCTACCCATGATTTATTGCAACACGGTAGGCTCACAAACTGAGATTGTTTTCGATGGAGGATCGTTGGTGATGGATGCGCAGCAAAATATAATCGCAGAACTTCCCTATTTCGAAGAATCCATGCAATCTGTAATCTGGAATGATGACGGAAATTTTGAAGAGCGGGTAATCAGGACGGGCAAGGAGATAAGAACTTATGATGATATACCGCAAGATTTTGCGGCAGAGGAAAGCATTGAAACCATACATGCAGCACTGATACTTGGCATTAGAGATTACTTTCAAAAAATGGATTTTGGCAAAGCAATAGTTGCCTCATCGGGCGGCATAGATAGCGCTTTGGTTTTGGCGCTTGCATGTGAAGCGCTGGGATCGGAGAACGTTCATGCGCTGCTGATGCCTTCGCAATTTTCAACCGACCATTCGGTGGATGATGCAGTGCAATTATCAAAGAATCTCAATAATCCCTACGACATTCTTGCCATAAAAGATGTTTTTAACGCATTCTCTACTACGCTCTCTCCGGTGTTTAAAGACTTACCGTTTTCGGTGGCGGAAGAAAATCTGCAATCGAGAATAAGAGGCACTTTGGCAATGGCGCTATCTAATAAGTTTGGATCAATACTTCTCAATACTTCTAACAAAAGCGAATTAGCTACAGGCTATGGAACTCTGTATGGTGATATGGCTGGCGGATTGGGAGTGTTAGGCGATTGCTACAAATTGCAGGTTTATGCTTTAGCCCAATATATAAATCGCAATGAAGAAGTAATTCCCAATAACATTATCAATAAAGCGCCAAGTGCGGAATTAAGACCCGGACAGCGCGATAGCGATAGCCTACCCGATTATAATTTACTCGACCCGATTTTATATCAGTATATAGAGCGGCGACAAGGACCCCGCGAAATAATAGCTCGTGGCTACAACGAGGCATTAGTACTTCGCATCCTAAAACTTGTGAACACCAATGAATACAAACGCAATCAGTTTTGTCCTATTATTCGCATATCGCCAAAGGCTTTCGGCATAGGAAGACGAATGCCAATAGTGGGAAAATATCTGAGTTAGGAATTAGTCCACATACTCAATATGATGTATTGTATCCTAAACTGTCAACAACTATATTTGCATAAATAAATCAAAAAATCATTTAAAATTCCTCCTTATGAAGAAACTTATATTGTCTTTCGGATTACTTGCGCTGGTAGCTGGCGCTTCTTTTTCGCTTCAATCTTGTAACAAGATTAAGGATGAAATAGCAAAGCAAATTGATCCATTCAACTTTACAGAACAAGACATTACTTACGACGTACCCGTACTTACCATGTCAGGAACGTTTGTAGCAAACGATACCGACAACATCAATATCAACCAAATGATAAAAGATGAAGCCGGAGTAGATTTTAATATTGACAACGTTTCCAGCATCAAGATCAAAAAAATTACTCTTTCTATTTTAAATGCCGATAACGAAAACAACTGGACTAACGCTGAAGCCGTAGCTGCCGGTTTCCAAACAAAAACAGGCAATGCCAATGGTAAACAAATACAAATCTGGGCAAGAAATATAAACGATGTAGAAGCAGAAAGATTTGCCGATCAGGTAATAGAACCAAACGATGTAAATCTCAAAGACTACTTCAACGGCAGTGGCGAAGAAGTGTATTACCACATCTCTGCTACAGCAAGAAGAGCTACCAACAAACAACTAAACGTTAACGCCAAGATCGAGTACGAAGTAAAATTCTAAAACCATAATCATTCTCCTAAAAAGGCTACCAATTCGGTAGCTTTTTTGTTTTGAGGTCCGCTACAGTTTTCATTATTTCACACAAAATATCTCATGGCTATCCTCTCCGGTTTCAGTAAATACTCAAATGTTGGTTTGCTACTAATGCGTATAGGCATCGGCGCTATGATGATTGTACACGGCTACCCAAAGCTTATTGGCGGACCCGAAAAATGGGAGAAAATAGGCGGCGCAATGGCAAACCTCGGCATGAACGCATACCCAACCTTCTGGGGTTTTATGGCCGCAGCCACAGAGTCGTTCGGCGGCTTACTACTTATACTCGGCCTCGCATTTCGCCCTGCATGTTTGCTGCTGGTTTTCACCATGGTGGTTGCCGCGCTCAGTCATTTTTACAGAGGCGACGAGCTAAAAGGCGCATCGCACGCCATAGAACTCGGCTTTGCATTTCTCGGAATGCTGTTCGTAGGTCCCGGTAAATATTCGGTAGATAAAGGCTAATTTTCCTTCACCCATTTATTCATTTTTCCCAAAAAATTTTTTATGAAATACCTCTTTTCTACCCTTTGCTGCATGGCACTAAGCCTTTTTACCACCGCCCAAATCTCCAAAAAAATACCCGTAACAGACGGAAAAGTAATAGCCGACATCAACACAGGAAAAATAGTAGTAAAAGAACCCAAAGTACACTTCACATCCACCCAACCACAGGCGTTTTCGGTAGTTAACGGCACCATTCGCATGGTCTCCAACTTCAATGTAGCCATAGAAGCCAAGGGCATGTACTACATATACCAGGACGTGAAGGGAAACCCCGACCAACTACACAAAGAAGTGAAGCGCGGAGACGAAATAGGCACTATGTATTTCAACGACGAGAAAAAAGTGTACAACCTTTTCATCTCTATTATGAAGGCACCAAAACAATACCTCACCCACCAGGAGGTGCTCGATGCCATTAAGGAATAACCTACGAAAGGCAGTTCTCTAAAACAAAAAAGGCTGCCCACCGACAGCCTCACTATTTTCCAAATCACATCTTTACGCATGGTCCGACCCGCCGGAAAACACCGCCCCGATATACTCACGGTTCAGCCTTGCAATGTTTTCTACCGATATTCCCTTAGGGCATTCCGCCTCGCAAGCACCTATGTTTGTGCAGCTACCAAAGCCTTCCTTATCCATTTGCGCCACCATATTCACCGCGCGTATTTTTCTTTCCGGGTCGCCTTGCGGCAAAAGGGCGAGGTGAGAAACTTTTGCGGAAACAAAGAGCATTGCCGAGGCATTGGGGCACGCCGCCACACACGCTCCGCACGATATGCACGCCGCTGCCGCAAACGATTCATCGGCCTTATGCTTTTCTATGGGTATGGCGTTGGCATCTACTGCGTTGCCGGTATTTACAGAAATATAGCCGCCCGCCTGAATAATACGGTCGAAAGCCTGGCGATCGGTTACGAGGTCTTTGATGACCGGAAATCCGTTGGCTCTCCAGGGTTCTACCACTATGGTGTCGCCGTCTTTATACTCGCGCATGTGCAGTTGGCAGGTAGTGGTTTGTTGCCACGGCCCGTGTGCTCTGCCGTTTATATACATCGAGCACATACCACAAATACCCTCGCGGCAGTCGTGGTCGAAGGCTACCGGTTCTTTTCCCTCGGCTATGAGTTGCTCATTGAGCACATCAAACATTTCGAGGAACGACATTTCTGAAGAAATGTTCTTCACCTGATAGGTTTCAAACCGACCTTTGGTGTTCATGTTCTTTTGCTTCCAAACCTTAAGTGTAAGGTTCATTGTATAGTGTTCCATTGCTAATATTTTATAGAACGCAGATGATCATGATTATCATGATAAGCCATGATAGCTGACCAGTGCTGTTTTGTATTCGTTAGAAAAGACTTTTCTTTTTACAATTGGTTTCTTACAAAATCCTAACAGTAGTCCCACTTCGATATCAGTTGCCCGCAAATAGTTAGTCAACTGTGCTTCGTGCTCTTCGATGACTCCTTCTCCAGCTTTTAGTTCAACTATAACCTTTCCATCTACAATAATATCAGCAAAATAAAGTCCGACCTTTTCACCATCATAGTAAACATCTACTGGCAACTGATTAGCAGCACCCATTCCGTTTTTGTGTAGCTCCAGAACCATTGCTTTTTCATATACCTTTTCCAGAAAACCATATCCAAGCATGTTGTACACCTTGTAAAACGCTTGAATAATCTTCTCGGTAAGGTCGCTATGTTTGTATGCTTCACTCATATTATGGAAAGGATCTCAAATTCTTGCCATTGTGATCGTTCAATATCTATCAGCGTTAATCATGAAAATCACAATCATCTGCGTTCCATCAAAATTATTTGTAAGACCTTTGCGTCGGGTGTACTATCTCGTAGTTTAAATCTTCCTTGTGCAATTCAAAATTGCTATCGCTTTTATATTCCCAGGCAGCTACGTAGGTAAATAGATCGTCTTGCCTCATTGCTTCACCTTCTTCGGTCTGGTACTCTTCACGGAAATGCCCACCGCAGCTTTCGTTTCTGTTAAGTGCATCTATACACATCAATTCGCCGAGTTCTAAAAAGTCTGCAACCCGGTTTGCTTTGTCCAGTTCAGGATTAAATTCATTGATCTCTCCGGGAATGCGCACATTGCTCCAGAACTCTTTGCGTAAAACTTTTATTTCTTCAATAGCTTCCCTCAAACCTTTTTCATTGCGCGCCATCCCACATTTGTCCCACATTATTTTTCCAAGGCGTTTATGAAAGCTTTCAACACTTTCTTTCCCCTTTATGTTCATCAGGGTTTCAATTCGCTGACGAACATTTTTCTCAGCTTCTTCAAATGCAGGATGATTAGTAGGAATTGCCTTCGTGCGAATATCGTCGGCAAGGTTATTTCCCAGTGTGTAAGGAATTACAAAATAACCATCCGCAAGTCCTTGCATTAATGCCGAAGCTCCGAGGCGGTTTGCTCCGTGGTCGCTAAAGTTTGCTTCCCCTAAAGCATACAGTCCTGGCACTGTAGTTTGCAATTCATAATCCACCCATAGTCCACCCATAGTATAGTGAACTGCGGGATAAATACGCATTGGCATTTCATAAGGATTTTCACCGGTGATCTTTTCATACATGTCGAAAAGATTTCCGTATTTCTCTTTTACCACAGCTTTTCCAAGTTCTGTGATTTTGTTTTTATCAACGTTTGCAAGTCCTTGTTTTCCTGCTTCAATTTTTCCGTAGCGCTCTATTGCCGCAGCATAATCGAGGTAAACTGCCTGCTTGCTCGCACCTACTCCATAGCCCGCATCGCAACGTTCTTTTGCAGCACGGCTGGCCACATCGCGCGGCACAAGATTACCAAATGCGGGATATCTTCTTTCGAGGTAATAATCTCTTTCTTCTTCAGGTATTTCGCTTGGCTTGCGGTTATCGCCTTGTTTCTTCGGAACCCAGATACGACCATCATTTCTGAGGGATTCCGACATCAAAGTAAGTTTCGATTGGTGATCGCCACTTACAGGAATACAGGTTGGATGTATTTGCGTGAAACAAGGATTTCCGAAAAAGGCACCTTTCTTATGTGCTTTCCATGCAGCGGTTACGTTGCTGCCCATTGCATTTGTAGAAAGATAAAACACGTTGCCATAACCGCCTGAACAAAGCAATACTGCATG
>CALMWT010000184.1 GCA_937870855.1 uncultured Taibaiella sp. | reverse complement strand
GTTCGGGACTTGCACCCTATAGCTGATATACATGCCTGACACACAAACAAAAACGGCACAGATAAACCGTACCGTTTCCGAAACACTAAAACCAACCTATCTACCCTTTTGCCTGTGCGAATTCTACATTTATCTGCATTCTTACTTCATCGCCAACAACTGCGCCGCCAGCTTCTGTAACCGTTCCCCATTTCAATCCAAAATCTTTACGATTGATCTTGCCGGATGCCTTAAAACCTGCTTTTGTATTTCCCCATGGGTCTTTTACTGTACCACCATAAATCACTGCAAACTTTACTTTTTTCGTTACGTCACGAATGGTCAGGTTGCCTTCCATTACATACGCATTGCCTTTTATTTTCTTAAACGATGTACTTGTAAATTTCATTTGCGGATATTTTTCTGCACTAAAAAAGTCATCGCCTTTCAAGTGTGCATCACGCTTTTCATCGTCTGTGTTTATGCTATTTACATCTACTGAAAAGTCAACCTTGGCATTATTAAAATCTTCTGCCGGACTTGTAAGCGAACCACCAAATACTTTAAAGGTTCCTTCTGTTTCAGAGATTACCAGATGATCTACCGCGAATTTTACCCCAGAATGCGACTTGTCTAATGTCCAGTTGGTAGCAGTAGTGTTTGCAGCCATCACCGTTCTCTTTACTTGGGCGTTTGCCGCCGTGTGTGCCAGCGATAATGCTGCGATTAAAAGTAGATTTTTCATTTGCCTATCTATTATTTTTTGTTGATGGTACAAATGTATGTACATACATTGAAACTGAAAATCGGTTTCCCTTATGGGCTTATTAGTTTCTTAAGGAAAAATTACTTTTAGCGCATGAACTACGAACTGCTTTCTCCCACATCCAAAATATTATTGCCATCCACGAAAACATTTCTCGTGCCTTATACCGCAGCAATGGCGCAAGAAGTTTTCATAAAAAATGATGAACAATCTTCAATGCAACTATTTGGGTTGCAAACAGCAGAGGACGCACAAAGATTCAAAACCACAATTTTTTCCAGCAACGACTATAGAACTTGTATGTTGTTCACCATTTGCCATGAAGAGAAAGTAATAGGCAGTTGCAACTTTCATATCTGGATTCCCAAACACTTTCGCGCTGAAATTGGCTACATGTTAGACGAACAATATCGCAATAAAGGGATAATGAAAGAAGCCGTGAAAAATGTGCTTAACTATGGTTTCGAGAAGATGGGTTTGAACAGAGTAGAGGCATTTGTTGGTCATGAAAATATTCCTTCCCTGAAACTTGTTACACATTTCGGTTTCCAAAAAGAAGGAGTAATGCGCGAGCATTATTTTAAAAATGATCGTCTTGAAGATTCGGTTTGCTTCTCACTGCTAAGAAGAGAGTATGAGTTGCAAAAAACTAGCGGATAGCTTTTACATTGACTAACACAATTTGTTTCTCTACAATAGTTTACAACGGTATGCTTAAAATTATTTGGTCTGTTATATTTCTGGTGGGTTTTGTATTTACTAATCAAGCGCAAAACTTCATTACAATCTTCGAGCAGTCGAAAGGAAAGGAAACTGCCACTTATTTGGATGTGATAGATTTTTATCGCAAGCTCGATAAAACATTTTCAACCATAGACATTCAGCAAGCAGGGCCAACTGATTTGATCCATCCATTGCATGTGGTCTATTTTTCGAAAGATGAAAACTTCAATCTCATAGAATGGAAGCAAAAAAATAAACTCCTTATTCTTATTAACAACGGTATTCATCCTGGCGAACCAGATGGCATAGATGCAAGCATGATGTTGCTAAGAGATGCAGCACAAGGGAAAATAAATGTTCCCGAAAATGTAGTGCTTGCGGTGATTCCCGTGTTCAATATCGGTGGAGCGTTGAACCGTGGAAGCTTTAGCCGTGCCAATCAAAACGGACCCAAAGAATATGGCTTTCGTGGCAATGCGCAAAACCTTGATCTTAACCGCGACTTCATAAAACTTGATGCGAAGGAAACACAAGCTTTAGTGCGGTTATTTCATCAACTTGATCCTGATATTTTCATAGACAATCATGTAAGCAACGGAGCCGATTACCAGCACGTAATGACTTTGCTTTCTGTAAACCCAAAGAAGTTGGGTTATTACACCGGACGTTATTTAAAAAACCAGTTCGAGCCTGCTATTTACAAAGGCATGAAAGCGAGAAACTACGATCTCGTTCCTTATGTAAATCATTGGGGACATACGCCCGATAAAGGTTGGCAACAGTTTTACGAACCACCCCGATTTGCAAGCGGCTTTGCTGCGTTGTTTGGCACATTTGCATTCGTTCCTGAAACGCACATGCTAAAGCCGTACAAACAAAGAGTGAATGCCACCTACTCGCTCATGCAAACCTTTATTGAATACGCAGCAAGCCATGCAAACGAAATAAAGAGCGTAAGAAAAATGGAAGAAGCTGTTGTGAAAGAGAAAAAAGAATTTACACTCGACTGGAAAGTGGACACTACACGTTTTACGGAAATAGCATTTAAAGGCTACGAAGGAAAATATAAACCCAGCGAGGTATCAGGAAAGCCACGACTGTATTACGACCGCAATAAACCTTTCACCAGGCAAGTGCCTTTCTACAACTTCTTTGAACCAACAACTTCCGCTATTGCGCCGCAGGCGTATATCATTCCGCAAGGATGGCATCAGGTGATTGAGCGGCTAAAAATGAATGGCGTAGCAATGCAGCAATTGCAATGTGATTCAGTTATGGAACTTACTGCTTATCGCATCAACAATTACGAAACAAACACCCGACCTTACGAAGGACATTATTTGCATAAGAATGTTCAGTACACAAAGAACAAAGAAACCATCAGGTTCCTCAAAGGAGACTATATTATTTCCACACAGCAACGAGCAAGACGCTACCTAATCGAAACGCTTGAACCTAACGCACCGGATGCGTTTTTTGCATGGGGATTTTTCGATGCGGTGCTGCAGCAAAAAGAACATTACAGCGATTATGTGTATGAAGAAACTGCGGCGGAATTGTTGAAGAACGATGCTGCATTAAAGAAGCAATTTGAAACGAAGAAAAAAGCAGATGCTGCTTTTTCAAAAGATGGCGCAGCCCAACTTGATTTCATTTACAAACATTCGCCGTATTATGAGCGGGTGCATAACCGGTATCCGGTGTTTAGGGTGGAGTAGGATGCGGAGGGTTTTCCTGAGAGCGCTTCTCAGCGGGACATTCAACACCGTTGTGTAATATTTTCGATGCCTTAGACTTTCTGACAAGGTTTCATTATAACGAAACCTTTCTTACATTTGCCCTCAGCCATTTTTATAAAATAAACATGCTCTTTGAAACAGTACTTTTAGAAGAAGCTTTTAAATTTTTGAGTGAATTAAACAGGAAGCACTCTGAAAAAATCCTTTATAATATCCGTAAGGCTGAAACTGAAACCGACCCCGAACTTCTCAAAAAGTTAACTGACGAGATTTGAGAGTTTAGAACACTATACCAAGGAATCCAGTATCGCCTTCTTGCATTTTGGGACAAAACTTCTACTATTGAAACTTTGGTGATAGCAACGCACGGATTTATTAAAAAAAGAAGCAAGGTTCCGACATCCGAAATTCAAAAGGCGAAGCAAATCAGGACAAAATACTTTTCAGATAAGGAGAAATTTAAAAAGGAAAAGAAATGAAAACATATACATTAGACGAGGTTCAAGACAAACTAATTGGTAAAAAAGGAACACCTCAACGAGACAAGTTTGAATACGAATTACAGATGGACTTAATTGGAAGAGCCATCAAACAAACAAGACAGGAACGCAAACTGACACAAACAGAACTGGGCAAATTAATTGGCGTGCAAAAATCTCAAATTTCACGACTGGAAAATAATGCAGGTAATGTGACGATAGATACATTGATGAAAGTTTTTTCAGCCCTTAAAGCAAAAGTAAAATTTCAGGTTGAATTGCCTAACCTGCAAATCAATGTTGGGCAGTAATGTAGCACTTAATAAAATCCGCCAAGACATGCTTCGGAAGTTTCATCCCAGTGGTAGTCTAAGCGTCTTAAGAACCAATATGATTCAACAACTACGTAAATAAAAAGACGATGAAAAAAAACCTTACAACATTTGCAATCCTTTGCTCATTAACAGTTTTCGGCCAGACAACTGAAGAGCATTTGCAAAATGGTATTGCAAAACACGAACAGCGTGATTTTAAAGGTGCAATAAGGGATTACGATAAAGCAATAAAAGCTGACAAGAATAATAAAGACGCTTATTATAATCGGGGCACTTGTGCGCTTGCCGTTAACGACCTCAAAGCTGCAATGACTGATTTTAACAAGACCATAGAACTTGATCCGAAATTTGTAAAAGCCTATTACAGCAGAGCCACAGTTTTTGTAAGTGAGAAAAAATACATTGAGGCATTACCCGACCTTGACAAGACCGTAGCATTAGACCCCACAACTCCAAACGCACTGACACTTCGTGGACAAATACGGGCACAAACGGGAAATAAAAAAGAAGCTTGCGAAGACTTCTACAATGCGAAAGCAATTGGGGATAAACAAGCACACAAATACATAGGTCAGTTTTGTGGAAACGAACAACAATCCGGAGAGTCATTAATGCTCGACTGGCCCGAAACTGAGAATTGGAAAGTAGGAAGTAACCAGGAAAATGAGGAAATGGCGATGATTGAACTAATTCACGCAAACGAAACGCTCGAAAACTGGACGGAGTTTGGAAGTATGATTTCAATTAAAGGCGCAAAGAATGTCCCTATGAACACAGCAATGAATATGATGTTTGAACAAGCCAAACAGAATTCTCCTAAAGCAAAATTCACATTTATTGAAAAAGACGAATCAGTTGAACATCCCTGGATAATTTTTACAATTGAATCTCCTTATTTCAACAATGACAAAAGACCGGAATCGCAGCTTTGGTATATTGTTCAAGGTAAACAGGCGCTTTACACAAACTTTCGCGCAGTAAGACAAGCAATTATTCCAACTCACCTAAAAGACAAATGGATTAAGTTCTTTAAGACAGGGCAAATTGTAAACAAATAGACAACACAGAACGCCTATCTCTCAAAATCCTTGTAAAGCAAATATTTCTTTCTGATCTGCTTAAACGCTGCAACATCGGGTTGCCAGGTGGCGCGAATATCTTCTGCACTCATCCCTTTTTCAATCATCTCGCGCAGTTTGTTTGTGCCGGCAAGTTTTTCAAAAAAGTTGTTGAAGAATTTGGTCTTGTCGGGATACCATTTGTAGGCTTCCACTATTGCATCGAGTTTCAGTTTCCCATCTACTATTTCAAATGCTTTGCTGGCATCGGTTGCTACAAGCTTTCCATAAGAAGTCTTTCCTTCATACATAGGTTTGCTTGCACCGGTTGTTGAGTTGGGAATAAAAGAGTATTCCGACTTTCCTTTGAAATCGGGATGCCCCCATTGCTGAAAAGGTTTGTCGGTGCCACGCCCCACACTTACTACGGTTCCTTCAAAAAAACAGAGCGCAGGATACAGATAAATAGATGCCATTGTCTTTAAATTGGGAGAAGGCGGAACGGGGAGGTTGTATCTTTTGTTATGATCGTACCCTTTGCAAGGGACTACTTTCAGGTCAAGTTTCTTTGCATTGGCTATCCATTCTTCACCAACAAGCATGTTGGCATATTCTCCCACGGTCATTCCATAAACCACAGGAATGCGTTGCATACCTACAAACGACTTATGCTGCTTTTCCAAAACAGGACCATCTACATAATGTCCGTTGGGGTTGGGTCTGTCGAGCACTATCAATTGTTTTCCCGCATCCGCGCATGCTTCCATCATGTATTCAAGTGAAGAAATGTAGGTGTAAAAACGAACCCCAACGTCTTGCAAGTCGTACACAACTACATCTACATCTTTTAGCTGTTCTTTCTTCGGCTTCTTATTGTCGCCATAAAGGGAAATAATGGGTAAACCAGTTTTATCGTCTATTGCATTTTTCACATGAGCGCCTGCGTCGGCAGTGCCCCGAAAACCATGTTCTGGCACAAAAACCTTTACAACATTTACTTTTCGGGAAAGCAATGTATCAAGCAATAACCGTTCGCCAACCGTTGCAGTTTGATTGATGAGTAAGGCAACCTTTTTCCCTTCAAGCATGGGCAAGTAATCGTTCATTAATGCTGCTGCGGGAATAATTTTTTCTTCCTTCTGCTTTTTTTCATAGTGGGTGGTTTGAGCGGTTGCAAAAGCACCGTTAAGTATAAACGCAGAACCTATCAACACGTATAAAAACCAATGTATCATTTCCTTCTTTTTAAAATCATAAAGATAGCCTCGCCATGTAGAATATATCATTTAACTTGCCGGAATTATACGAGTTATTAAATCTTAACGAATATGCAGCAAGTAAAGAATGGCGATGTTGTTCGCGTTCATTATCACGGAAAACTAACTGACGGATCTACTTTCGACAGCTCTGAAGGGCATGAACCACTGGAATTTACAGTAGGATCGGGGCAGGTGATTAAGGGTTTTGATGATGCGATGGTAAATATGCAACCCGGCGAAAAAAAGACGGTAAATATTCCGGTTGAGGAAGCCTATGGTGAGCGTAATGATGACATGTTGATAGAATACGCAAGAACTGAATTCCCATCCGATATGACACCGGAAATTGGCATGGAACTTCATTTGAGTGATAATACAGGCAATGTATTTCCTGTGGTAATAGTGGAAATGAATGATGAAACAGTAACGCTCGATGCGAACCATCCACTTGCAGGACAGGAATTAACTTTCGATATTGAACTGGTAACGATCGCATAAACATACCCAACCTTAGTGCCGGAGCGCAGCAATGTGTTCTGGCTTTTTTATGCCACCCGATTATTGATTTGCTAAAATTACCCACAAGCAGCAGGAAGGCTATAACCTGTTTTTAAAAAGCTGTATTATTACACACACAACTTGTATTAAGTCCAATGAGCTTATTATTGTCTTTATTACTGCAAGCTGACTCCACTCCTACAGATGGTGTAATAGCAGCCAACGCCACCGAAACCATTTCTCTGTTTTATCTTTTGAAAGAAGGTGGGGTTTTGATGATTCCTTTGCTGCTTTGCTCCCTGATTTTAGTGTATGTATTTGTAGAGCGGCTTTTAGTTTTGAGAAAGGCTTCAAAGCTCGATAATACTTTCATGTTTCGCATCCGCGAGCAAATAACCAGTGGCAATCTGAATGGTGCACGTTCTTTGGCAAAAAACACGGATAGTCCTGTGGCGCGCATGATAGAAAAAGGGATCAGCAGAATTGGCAAACCCATAGACCATGTAGAAAAATCAATGGAGAGCGCAGGCAAACTTGAAGTGTATCAACTGGAAAAAAATCTTTCTATTCTCTCTACCCTCGCGGGCATTGCTCCAATGTTTGGTTTTCTTGGAACCATTGCGGGGATGATCATTCTTTTCTTCAATATTCAGCATCAGGGTTTTTCGCTGGAAAATATTGCAGGTGGTATTTACACCAAAATGGTTACCTCGGCAGTGGGTCTTATTATCGGTTTGCTCGCTTATATCGCTTACAATTTTTTCAACGCTCAGATCAATAAGCATGTAAACAGAATGGAGGCTGCCTCTGTAGAGTTTTTAGACATTCTTCAGGAGCCTGCTAAATAATATTGTTCATGAATCTACGAAAGCATTTACGGGAAAAACCTGAAACGCATTCTTCTGCGCTGAATGATATCCTATTTATCCTTTTGCTTTTCTTTCTCATCATATCTACCCTTGCCAATCCGAATGTGATAAAGGTGATGACCCCAAAAGGACAGAGCGATACAAAAGCAAAACAAACGGTGGTGGTTTCTATTGACTCCACACAAAGAATATTTGTAGGAACACAACAGACTGAGGTAGATTCGCTGCAAAGCGCCATAAAAATGATTGTGGCAAAGTCGGAAGATGCAGAGCCAACCGTAGTAATAAATCCTGATAGAAAGGCTAATGCAGAAAGCATTTACAAAGTGATGTACGCAGCAAAACGCCTTAATCTTCGTACAGTAATGGCGGTAGATAAAGAGTAAATATATTACTCAACGTTTGGTCAGTCAAGAATAGTACATACAAAACCACATGCACTTATTATCTGCATAATGGTTGCTGTGCAAAGACTATGTCCTTCAATGCGCAGCACTTTATCACAGTCTTCAAGGTCGAAGCTGATTCGGGATTTGGGAAAATGCTGAAGAAGCAAACTTGCAATTTCATTTGCAACATTTACTCCTTCAACATTGGTTTTAAATACCTCTACCATTTTTGTGAAACGTCACTCTAAAGCTTCTATTTTTCTTTAGTTCGTGGATGTCGCAGCTTCTTCGACCGGCTGGTGTACATAATTCGGATCCATCCAAAAGAACTCCCAATAGTGTCCGTCAAGATCAGCAAAAAGCCGACTGTACATAAAACCGTAGTCCAGGGGTTCTTTAACTGCTGTTGCTCCTGCGTTGAGTGCCTTGTCTGCAATTTCGTTTACAGCTTCTTTGCTATCCACCGATAATGCATTGATGACCTGCGTTACTTGCGTAGCATCTGCAATAGGGTTAACAATAAATTCTTTGAACTTATCGTGGGTAAGAAGCATCGCGTAGATTTCTTCTGAAATAACGAGGCACGCCGCTGTTTCATCAGTGAATTGTTCATTGAAACTATAGCCGAGTTTTTTGAAAAATTCAATTGATTTGTTCAGATCCTTTACGGGGAGATTGATAAATACTTTGCTAGCCATTGTATTGTTTTTTGGTTTTGAAATGATTGTTTTGATTACAGAATTTGATTTGCGAACCTACGTTTGTACTTAGTAATTATTTGTCTGTTTTATGAGCTATGGAAAAACAACTAAACCTAAGCAATTTCATAAGATGCTCAAGTTTATCCAGGCTTTCATTCCACCATTGTTCCAACTGCTCTATGGAAATTTGGGTATCCGCCTTAGTGTGCATCACCACAGACTGCAAGGTGATGCGGGTGTTGTAATTTTCTGGTAGAAAAATCACAGTGTTCAGGAGTTTGACCGTTGGATGTTCTTCGTCGTTTTGAAAAAAGTTTGTGGTAAAAATCAATTGTTCAGGATCGTCAATTAAATGGAAATTCCCTTTCATTATGTAATGTTTTCCATCAGGCAGTTTCATGTCCACAAAAATTTCCCCTCCCCTTGTTGCATCTATTTTGCACAAACTATTTACTACATCATTAGCGCCCCACCATCCTGCAAAAAGTTTGTCGCTTGTCCATGCTTTAAAAACCTTCCATTGTCTTGCACGAACCAATCGGGTTATTACTACCTCGTTCAATCTCAGGATTTCTGCTCTGCCAACGACTTAAACCTGATAAGCGCTCTGTCCCATGCCTCCACCATTCCATCGTACCAGTCTTCACCCATATCACTGGCTACATCCAATTGGGTGGAACCATTGTTTTCTGTTAGCCAATAAGTTTCATGCGAACCTTTTACAGCTTTAGCGCCCTCACTTTCAAAATCTTCCTTTCCATACATCACAAATCCGTCGAACACTACATCCAATAACTCGTAAGGTTTGTTGGTTACAATTCTTCCTAACATACCGCAACCTTCACCATCGAGAAACATTACTTTGCTTCCCTCTTGCCAATCGGTTTCGGCATGTGAGCCTTCTTTAAATTCGCTATACCATTCGCGGGTGTATTGATCCTGCAACAACACTTCCCAAACGCGCTCTTTCGGAGCATTTATCGTAATTGATTTTTTAATGGTTTTCATGTTCATGACTATTCTTGTTTAGTGGATAATTTGATGATTCAAAAGTGCTACGAATTCATCTTTACGGCGGGGTGATCCTACGGCTTTTTAAGGGGTTGATTGCGACAAACAACATTATTACATTTGTTTCCACCTAAAAACTGGTTACACAAAATGAGACATATATCTATCCTTGTTCCTGTTGGCGAAGTGAGCGTAGTAAATATCGAAGGCACTTTCCAAATATTTTCAGAAGTAAACACTTTGCTTCAAGCTATGGGTAAAAATCCTTTGTTTGATGTTCAACTTATTGGCATTTCAAAAGACGTTTCTCAGCGGAATGGCCGCTTTTCAATTTCACCGGATTTGCTCATTCACGAAGTTTCTAAAACAGACCTTATTATCATTCCGGCAATCTTCGGCGACTGGCAAAAAAACAGTGAACTAAATGCGGCCTTCTTCCCCTGGATTGCAACACAATATGCCAAAGGTGCTGAAATCGTGAGTCTTTGTATTGCCGCCTTCTTCCTTGCCAAAACGGGATTGCTAAACGGAAAGCAATGCGCTACGCACTGGCGTTTTGCTAATGAGTTCAGAAACATGTTTCCTGAAGTGAAACTAATGGACGATAAAATCATGACGGAGGACAGTGGCATTTTTTCAAGTGGTGGTGCATACTCGTGGCTCAATCTGATAATTTATCTGGTAGAAAAATATGCAGGAAGAGATGTCGCCATCCTCATTTCAAAAGCATTTATGATAGATATTGACCGGCATAGCCAATCGCCGTTTATCATTTTCAGCGGACAAAAAGATCACGAAGATCATTTGATAAAAGAGGCACAGGAATTCATCGAAAAAAACTACACCGAAAAAATAACTGTAGATGACCTTGCTTCAAGATTTGCAATAGGGCGGAGAAATTTTGAGCGAAGATTTAAGAAAGCAACTTGCAATACGGTTATGGAATACGTGCAGCGGGTGAAAATAGAAGCAGCAAAAATGAAACTGGAAAAAGGTGGCGAAAACGTGAATGAAGTAATGTATGCCATCGGCTATTCCGACATCAAAGCATTTCGCAGTACGTTTAAAAAAATCACCGGGTTATCGCCCGCTAACTATAAAAACAAATACACAAAAATGGCGGCAGCGTAGAAGCGTAAGAATTTAAGCAGCTACTTTTTCGTTGACTTCTTCCTTCAGTTCATTACTGCCTATCATTTTGTTTTGAGAAGGATCCCAAACTTTTAGTTTCAGGCAGGCAATTATATCCGACGGTTTCAGACTGGTAGTTTTGCTTTGTTGTAATTCAGGAATTTCTCTCATTGCCTCCGGTAGCCGGTAAAATGGTATTCTTGAATTGAGATGATGAATATGGTGAAAACCGATGTTGGCCGTTACCCATTGCATTACCGGATTCATCACCATATAACTACTGGATTCCAGCGCGGCTTTTGCATAGTTCCATTCCTGATTGTTTTTAAAAACTACACCGGGGAAATTATGTTGTGCATAAAACAGATACGCTCCCAACATGTGCGACAGAAAAAACGGAAGAAAGAAACTTAGAAACCACGTGAGCCATCCGAATTGAACAACCAAAAAAACAGAAAAACCTACATGCAGCAAAACCACCACAAGTGAATCCCAATGCCGGCGGGGAGAACTCAAAAAACTTTGAATGCACATGCCAAACAGAAACATGGTAAAATAAGAGAGAAACATATTGAGCGGATGACGCACGGCAAGATATCCGAACCGCTCTTTTTTAGATGCTTCTAAAAATTTTTGCTTAGTCATGATGGGGTAAGACCCTATGCTTGCGCTGAACAACTTTGCATTGTGATTGTGGTGATGATCGTGCGACCGTTTCCAGATGCTTGGAGGCGTGATCATGTAAGCACCAAATAAAGTGAAAATAACATTCGCTGCCTTCGACTTATACAAAATTGTATGATGCTGAAAATCGTGGAAGATTATAAAAAACCGCGACAGCATCATGGCGGTGAAAATAGAAAAGGCAAGTTTTGCCCAAACACCTGGCGCAATGTAGGTGCCCACTATTGCACCCACCAATAATAGCAGGCTTGAAATAGTGTAGTACCAACTTTTTGATCTTATTTCTTTGGCGTATGGCTTTGTCGCCAATATCAATTCCTTACCCTCGCGCATCTGTAAATAAGCTGCAAGATAATTCAAGTCTTCCTAATGCAAAGTGAATTGTGTTGTCAATTATTCAATTTCAACCGACATTTTTACACAAAACTTCCTACGGGTCTTTTATGCTTCCATCGCTTGTGCGACCAAAGCCATGTTTCCGGTTGTTGTTTAATTAGTTGTTCCAGTTTCCGAGTAAAAACTTCTGTAACCTCACCCTCTGCTGTCGCTTTTGCATCTTCAATTAGCATTTCTGCGGAAAGCTGGTAGTATCCCCTCTTCAATTTACTTATGTGCACATACACTACGGGATATCTCATTTTTTTGGAGATACGCTCTGTTCCCCAAAAAACAGGCGTGTCCTGATTGAGGAAATTCGTCCAGTAGGCATTTTCCGGCGCGGGTGTTTGGTCTGCGATAAAGGCTGTAGCGCTAACAATATTTTTGTTGCGCACCATTTCCCTGAACGTGTCCTGCATGGCGATAAGCTTTGTCCCAAAACGTGTACGCATTTTGATGATAAGCTGATTGAAATATTGGTTTTGCAATGGGTGATAAATCACAAACAATTGTTGCTTGCAAACAAGACTGAAACTATTTCCACCCCACTCCCAGTTGCCATGATGCCCCATTACCAAAACGACGCTTTGATTTTTTTGGGCAAGATCATCAAGCAATGCCTTTGCCTCAGGATGAACAGAGCAATGCTTCAGCATAGATTCAGAGCTTATAGTCAATGTCTTGAAAGTTTCAAGAAACATATCGCACAGGTGTTTGTAAAAGCTCTTTTCAATTTGCTTTATCTCAGCTTCGGTCTTTTCAGGGAAAGAATTTCTAAGATTGTTGAACACCACTTTTCGCCGGTAGCCGATTACATGAAATAACAGAAAAAAGAAAAAATCGGAAATGGCATACAGCAAAGGAAATGGCAACAAAGAAACCAGGTATAAAAACGGTAGAGTGAGATAATAAACAATAGCCTGCAAATGAACAGATTTGAGATTGTTTGCGAAGATAACTATTGCATTTTATCGGAGTAAAACCTCTGGTTGGAGCTTGGTTCCATCTTAACGAAAAGTGAAATACAGGACGTGGGCAACTTTGGTAAGGATGCTGGCACTTTATTTATTAACCTAGATCTGACATAGGTTGGTTAACGCTTAAAAAGATTGGCTATGCTTCGTAAAATGGTACTTGTTTTTTGGATGTCTGTGATTGCAGTAAGTGTATTTGGACAGGAACATAATCACATAATTCCCGACTATACTGAGATTGAAAAACTTACTAAAGACAAAAGTTCTGCTTTTTATTACGACGGACTTTTCAAAAGATATAAGGCAAACGACTCTACCCTCACACTGAGAGATTACCGGATGCTTTACTATGGTCATTTTTTTCAGGCAGACTACTCACCATTTTATCATACGGAAGAATCGGACAGCATAAAAATATTGCTGGGAGGAAAAGAGGAATTGGATAACGAAGACTGGAAAGAGGTAATTAGATTAGGAACGGCGAATGTCAACAAAAATCCTTTTGACCTTAAAGGTTTAAATGTTGTGTGGATTGCTCACCAACACATGGGAGACAGCGCGGTGGCAAAAATATATTTCGACAAACTTAAAAACCTGGTGCAAACCATTCTCGCTACCGGAGATGGGTTGAGCGAACAAACTGCAATTCACGTAGTAAACGTTTCACACGAGTATGATATTCTGAACATTCTCGGATATGAATTTGGTGGAGCACAAAAACTGACAGATGGGAAATGTGACTTTCTCAGCTTAAAAACTAACGACGATAAAATTGACGGACTTTACTTTGATGTGAAGCAAATTTTTAAAGGATACGAACAACATGGGATTAGCAGTACAGCCCCATAAACCCATTTCTAATAATCGGTTCAACATAAAACGATCGCCGTCTTAACGTGGCGGTCGTTTGCATTTATTCTAACCCTACTTTTTTTGTGTCAGCGTTCTGAAAACATCTTCCAACGATTGACTTTCTGCCTGCATTGAACTTATACTTAAGTCATTATCCAACGCCCATTTCATTACTTCTCTGCGCAGTTCATCTGGTTTGTTGGTAAAAAGTTTCCAGCGTTTATTGCCCAGATCTTCTATTTTCTGAACATTTTTCAAAGCCCGAAGTTTTACCATCTCAACCTCAGCATCAAACGATATAACTAACACACCTTGCTTTTTGTCGTTTTGCTGCAGGCGATCAATAGAATCATCCGCCACAATTTTTCCGTTGCTGATAATAATTACACGGCTGCACATTGCCTGTACTTCCTGCATAATATGGGTAGAGAGTAAAACTGTTTTCTCCTTTCCAATTCTTGTAATCAAATCTCTGATTTCTACGATCTGATTTGGATCAAGACCAGAAGTAGGTTCATCCAAAATAAGCACCTCCGGATTGTGAAGCATTGCCTGCGCCAATCCTACACGTTGCTTGTAGCCTTTCGACAAAGCACCGATTTTTTTATGCGCTTCCTTATTTAAGCCCGTGAGTGAAATCATTTCCTCAATTCGCGCTTTTGGCTTTTCAAGTTTGTGTATGCCTGCTGTAAATTCGAGGTATTCCCTCACGTACATATCATAGTAAAGTGGGTTTGCTTCGGGTAAATACCCCACTCTCTTGCGCACCTCCATTGGTTGCTGCTGAATGTCGAAACCAGAAACCATTGCTGTGCCTTCTGAAGGAGGAAGATATCCTGTTATCATCTTCATGGTTGTTGATTTTCCTGCTCCGTTTGGCCCCAAAAAACCGACAATTTCCCCTTTTTTCAAATCAAAGGAAATATGGTCCACAGCTAATTGAGTTCCATATCTTTTAGTAAGGGCTGCAACATTTATTGACATGGCAACAAAGCTACTGATTTGCAATCTTGTTTGAAATGATGAAAATTAAAAGTCCCGCTGTTGCGCGGGACTAAAAGTATTATTATGAAGAACAACCTTATTTAAAACCTATAAAATTGCAGGTAACTTTTTCTCCGGTTGTGCTGTTCAGATACACCAGTTCTGAATATAGTGATAGCCTGCTACCATTGCTTAGATTACCTACAGTGTACCGGCGGAAGTTGTCATTTGTAGAACTACCTACGTGCAGTTCAATGCCTTTAACTGTAGCCGCAATAGTATCTGTAATATCCAGACGATTTACAAACCTAACCTCACTTGGCGCTTTATGCAACCACATGTCAATTGTATCAACGAGCGGCGAGTTATCGCAGGTATAGTGTCCTATAAAACGTCCCACAAACTTAGTTGCTTCCTGGGTTTCACATTCCGTTCCCTCATAACCTGCCGGACAACGGCAAAAACCTTCTACACATGCTCCGCCATTTCTACATTTCAGATCTATGCAACTATCTTGCTCACAGGAGGTAACAAGTACAGTTGTTGATATTCCAAAAAAAGCAAAGGCTGAAATCAAAGTATGCTTCCAAAACTTCATCGAGTAATTGTTTTGCCTAAAATACAAAAGAAAGTAAAAATTCAAAATTCAAAATTCAAAAAGCTGAGTTCATCTTCAACTCAAACGAAACACGCAACAACTAAAACGCATTCCAACCTTGCGCAATAAGCTTGTGTTTATTGCCTTGTTTCGTGATCAGCACAGCGCCATCGGTTGCTTCAGAAACAAAACCAATAACGCTGATCTTTTTATTGCGCACTACTTTTTCGTAGTCAGTTTGTGCAACCGTGAAAAGCAATTCATAATCTTCTCCCCCATTCAACGCGCAGGTAGTAGGATCAATGCTAAATTCAAAAGCAGTCTGTTTTGTTTCATCGTGAATCGGAATCTTTTCTTCATGAATCACACAACCAACATTGCTGGCTTTGCAAATGTGTAGCAATTCCGAACTCAGCCCATCACTCACATCTATCATGCTTGTAGGTGTTATTTCCTGTTCCCGCAGCCATTCCACAATATCGGTGCGTGGCTCAGGTTTAAGGATACGTCCAACCACATAAGACCGTTGCTGAAGATCGGGTTGCACACCCGGATTTTCAAGGAAAATCTTCTTTTCTCTTTCCAACAATTGCAAACCGAGATATGCGCCACCTAAATCTCCCGTTACGCAAACAAGATCATTTTTCTTTGCGCCGCTACGTGTCACAAATTTATCGCTCCACACTTCTCCAATTGCAGTAACACTAATAACAAAACCTTTTTGGGAACTGCAAGTATCGCCACCGGCAAGGTCAACATTGTATTTTTCACAGGCTGCATAAATACCCTGATAAAACTCGTCGAGCGCTTCTACAGAAAACCGATTGCTAATGCCTATACTCACTGTGATGTGTTGCAAGCATGGCGCAGATGTCGGAAAGATTTACCGCTACAGCTTTGTAACCTAAATGTTTTAGCGGTGTGTACATAAGATCGAAATGCATGCCTTCCAAAAGCATATCGGTAGTAATAACCGTTTGCTTTCCAAAATGGTCTATCACAGCAGCATCATCACCAATACTTACCAGCGTACTGGCTTGTCTTGTTTCGTTGTCACGCGTAAGGTGATCAATAAGCCCAAATTCTCCAATACTGTTTATTTCAGTTCTTTGTTCTTCCATCTTCTTTTTAAAAGCAATAAAATGTAAACACTAAACTTCCTCCGATAAAGTTGCAACAGTCGTTCCAGGCACTTTTATGATGCGTAACATCTCGTCGTGAATCAGCCCATTAGTTGCCAGGGTTTGCTTATCGTAAACACTATAAGGATCTCCATCGAAGTTAGTCACTCTTCCACCAGCTTCTGTAACTATGAGGTAGCCTGCGGCAATATCCCAGGCACTTAAATTATACTCCCAAAAACCATCGAAGCGACCACATGCCACCCAGCACAAATCAATGGCGGCAGAGCCTAAACGGCGCACCGGCAAACCTTGCAGAATGAAACGCTCAAATACTTTTACCGGGTGTTCTTTTGCTTCCGGCCATTTGTAAGGAAAACCGGTTACAAGACAGGCTTTTTCAAAATTCGATTTTTTAGAAACGGTAATCGGAATATCATTGAGTGTAGCTCCTTTTCCTTTCTCCGCAAAAAACAATTCATTCATCATGGGATTATAAACCGCTCCCATTTGCATTTCATCGTTGTAACTCAAACCGATGCTCACACAACAAATAGGAATGCCATGCGCAAAATTTACAGTGCCGTCTATAGGGTCAATTATCCATTTGTAAGGTGAATCCTTTTTCAATTCTCCGATCTCTTCACTGATAATTGAGTGCTCTGGATAGTAAGATTTTATAACCTCAATAATTTTGGTTTCAGCCATTGTATCCACTTCTGTAACCAGATTGTTGATACCTTCTTTATTGCCCACCAAAAAACTCCCCTGAAAATAATGCTGTATAATTTTTCCGGCTTCCTTCGTGGCTTCCAGTAATACCTTTTTAAGGTCCTCCATTGTCAGAGTTTAAGTTCTTTTCCTAAATAATAATCTATCACCTTCAGCTTAAATATCAGATCATATTTTGCGCTCAGTAAGTTTGCCTCCGACACAAATTGATTGTTCTGCGTGGTAAGATATTCTACGGTGTTTGTAAGGCCAAGTCCATATCGCTTTTCTGCAAAATCATACGCTCGTTGCGCCGCTATTTGAGCACGTTCGGCAGCATGATATTTTTGAACAGCATTCAGCGCTTCGTTGTATGCTTTATACACGTCTTGCTTCAGTTTCAGTTCCGCCTGATATTTATTCAGTTCACTCGACAAAACATTAATCTTTGCCTGCCTTACATTGTATTGCGATTGCCAGCCGTTTAAAATAGGAATGTTCAAACCAACGGAAATTGTTTGGCGAAAATTATTGTCGAGCTGCGTGCCAAAAGGAATACGACGGGTTGTATAATTAAACGAAGGACTATACACAGGCAACGAGTCAAGTCCATTAGTTACATACCCAATTGCCTGGTCAGAAGTTCCTCTTGAATAGCCTGTTACTTCCGTAAATGTGGTTGCATAGTTGGTTCCGAATTGTGCATTAATACCGAGCTGAGGATAGAGCAATCCGCGTGTAGCTGCTAATCGCTTTTGCGCAGAGAGAATATTCATCTCGCTACTTTTTATAACACCAAAATGTTTGGAGGCTGAAACAAAAATCATTTCAGGGGTCATGCTGCTAAGACTCAGTTGATCTGCGAGACTTACTTCCGGTGCTTGTATTTCAAAAGGTGTTTCAAAATCAAGATTCAGCAAGGCTTTTATATCGAGAATAGCGCTGTTGTAATTTGAAATGGCCGTGATTAAAGTTGCGCTGTCGTTGGCTAATTGCGATTCTAACTGGGCAGCATTTAATTCGGGTAAGCGACCGGCAGCTACAAACTTTCTGGTTTGCTCCAATTGTGCTTTTGAAAGTTCCACCTGTTTTTCGCTAACATTAATTTGCTCTTTCGCCAGTAATGCTCTTAGATAACCTGTTGCTACATTCAGTGATACATCATTTTTCAACTGATCGAGATCTGCCTTTGCTGCTTCGAGTGCATATTTGTTAGCGCTTATTGTATTTCTTCTTTGAAACCAACCGAATAACAAAATATCTGCGGTGCCACCGATACTTATAAAGTCGTAGCTACCCTTTACAAACTGATTCGTAGTGGGATCTACCGAACGACCATAACTTCTGCCATAAGCTGCATTAGAATTCAGTGCGGGTAGTTGTGAAAGTTTGCTCTGTTTTAATTGCAATTTCGCCAAACGTTCATTCAATTCATTTTGCCTTATCGAGATATTGTGGTCTAAAGCATACTGAACGGAACGTTGCAATGTCCAAACTTCCGTTTGCGCCATTGAAGTAAACCCTAAGAGCAATAAAAGAAATGAAAGCCAGCGGCGCATGGTCGCAAAAATAGCTGATAAAAATTCAGTTGCGAAAGGAAAGATGCTGCCTTATGTCTTTGTGTGAAATTGTCTGAACTGGGATTGGTGGGATTAAAGGATTAACAGGATGTTTCTCTGCGTCTTTGTTTCTTTTGTGTGCTCTGTGTGAAATTGTCTGAACCGGGATGGGCAGGATGTTTCTCTGTGTCTTTGTTTCTTTGTTGCTCTGTGTGAAATTGTCTGAACCGGGATGGGCAGGATGTTTCTCTGTGTCTTGGTTTCTTTGTGTGCTCTGTGTGAAATTGTCTGAACCGGGATGGGCAGGATGT
>CALMWT010000183.1 GCA_937870855.1 uncultured Taibaiella sp. | reverse complement strand
AACCCAATTCTCCAAATCATTCTAAGGAAGAAAATATCGTTTAACGTTTCATTGAGCAAATGCTTATTCTACTTCGCAGCCTGCGCTTGCATTCGCTTTATACGATGTTCAAGTTTTTCACTGCTGAGTTGATTGCGCGATAAGCTATCAACTGCAATAGGAAAACAAAAAGGTGTGAAATTTTTTGGACGGGTGACGATGATATTGCTACTGTAAATTCTTTCAAGAGCTTTATGCATTCGTTCGGCTTCCACCTCATAGGTAAGCACTTCATTGTAAGCCTGCTGCAACAATAAATGACTAGGCTCGTTGTCAAGTAGTACCTGATAGATAAGCGATGTGGAATTCTGGAGATGTCGTTGCTTTTTTAAGGCACCAAAATTATTTTGGTACAACAAACCTGAAATCACTGCTATATCCCGAAATTTTCTTCTGATAAGTTCCGCAGCGTTGATGCCTTTTTGCAAATCTATATACCAATTGTGCGGATCAAACAATTGCTTTACTGTGTTTTCATCAACAGGAATAAGTTGATCGCTAAGCAATTCAAATCCGTAGTCATTCATTGCCATAGAAAAAGAAATAGGCTGCATTTGCGATAACCTAAAAGCAAGCAATGACGCTAAAGATTGATGCACCAATCTTCCCTCGAAAGGATAAACAAACAAATGAAACCCTTCGCGTGATTCGATTAGTTCAAGCAATACTTCATCTCTCCCCGGAATCTTAGAAACTTCCTTTTGTTTATCAAAAAGAGGTGACAAAAAATTAAGCAAGTGATGAGACGAAATATCGTAGGATGCACGCGTAAACGTAGCACGAAGTACTTCTCCAAGATTGGCTGATAGCGGCAATCTTCCACCGAGCCATGCAGGAACAATTGCTTTAGACGAAGTGCTTTTCCGCACCATCGCATCCATATCGCGTACCATCACTAGTTCTAATTTGCGTCCGGCAAGCACAAACACATCACCTACATTTAATCGAGAAATAAAACTCTCTTCAATCGTTCCCACAAAACCGCCACCCATAAGTTTCACACGCATCAGAGCATCGCCAACAATGGTACCGATGTTCATTCGATGGCGCATTGCAATCCTACGATTTGCTACACGATACATTCCATCCAACAAAACCACTTTGTGATACTCATCATAATTGTGCAGCGTGTTTCCACCCGTAGCAATAAATGCGAGCATCCACTCCCATTCATCCCAGGTAAGATCAGCAAAGCAGTGGGTTGAAATAACTTCTCTATAAAGTTCCTCACTAACAAAACCTTCGCCAACAGCACGGGTTACCATGTATTGAATAAGCACATCAAAAGCCATAACTACAGGCTGTCTGCTTTCAATAATTCCTTGATGATATGCTTCCTCCAATGCCGCACCTTCTACGATTTCGAGCGAATGGGTAGGAACGAAATAAATATTGCTCACCTCGTTGGGTTGATGACCACTTCGACCGGCACGTTGTAAAAAACGCGCAACTCCTTTCGGACTTCCAACCTGAATAACCGTATCCACCGGACGGAAATCTACTCCAAGATCAAGGCTTGCCGTACATACTACAACCTTCAATGTTCCAAGATGTAATTGTTCTTCGACCCAAGTTCGCAATTCGCCATCAATAGCGCTGTGATGCAATGCAATAACGCCAGCAAGTTCCGGATCTGCTTCGAGCAATGTTTGATACCAAATTTCAGCTTGCGACCGAACATTAGTAAACAATAATGTAGTTCTGCTTTTATGAATTATCGGCAGAACATGATGCACCATTTTATTTCCAAGATGTCCTGCCCAGGGAAAACGTTCGACTGTTTCGGGCAAAACCGTATGTAGCTTTATTTTTTTCTGAAGATCGGAACGAACAATTACTCCGTTGCTTACATCTTCTCCTAACAACACATGCAGTGCCTGATCGAGATTACCGATGGTGGCAGAGATGCCCCAAACCCTAAGTGAGTTTGGGGTTTTGACTTTTGAATTTTGAATTGAGCGCAGGTGCGACAACGCAAGTTCTACCTGCACACCTCTTTTGGAACCGAGCAATTCATGCCATTCATCAACAGCAATACATTTCAGTTCTCTAAAAATCTGCTGATAATTTTTTGATGTAAAAAGAAGATGCAGACTTTCTGGCGTAATGATAAATATTTCGGGAGCGTTTGCTTTTTGTTTTTGTCGTTCACTGGTAGAAGTATCTCCGTTTCTAACTGCTACACGCCAGGAAATATTGAGTTCTTCTAATGCAATTTCCATTGCTCTGCCAATGTCTTTTGCCAAAGCCCGCAATGGTGTGATCCAAAGTAATTGCAGCCCATTTTTTGTTTTTTTCTGATAATCAGGATTGCGGTTAATGAAATCAATAAGTACCGCAAGAAAAACAGAAAAAGTTTTACCAAAACCAGTGGGTGCGTTGACAATTCCACTCAGCCCTTCAACATACAATTGCCAGGTTTCTTCTTGAAATCCGAATGGCTGTAAACCTTTTTGGGCGAGCCATTCACGGATTACTGTAAAGCCATTTAGATCTTGTCGTTTTGATTTAGCCATTACATTTTCCCATACTGTTCTAACAATTGTTTCAGTTCTTCAAGTGTATTGATTTCATCAACATTTTTATCCGTTCTCTGCCGCTGGATTCTTGGAAAGCGAACAGCCACACCCGATTTATGTCTGTTCGATGCAGCAATTCCTTCAAAAGCAATTTCAAAAACAAGTTCAGGTTTTACTGTTCTTACCGGACCAAATTGTTCGATACTGTTTTGCCTGATAAAACGATCTACTACCGCAATCTCTTTATCTGTGAGTCCTGAATATGCTTTAGCAAATGCAACAAGCTGATCTCCATTTCGCACAGCAAATGTATAGTCGGTGTATAGATTGCTGCGTTTGCCGTGACCTTTTTGTGCATACACAAGTACCGCATCAATCGTTAGGGGATCAATTTTCCATTTCCACCAATCTCCACGTCGCCTTCCTGCCTGATAAATACTTACATTTCTCTTCAGCATAAATCCTTCACATCCTCTTTCGCGTGCTGTTTGCATAAGATCGTCCAATTGATTCCAATCAGAAAATTCCACCAAAGGAGAAAGCACCAAATTGGGGCTATGAGTTTTTGTAACAATTTCTTCCAATAAAACTCTTCGTTCTTTCATCGTTTTGCTCCGAAGGTCTTCGCCATTTAACTCCAACAGATCATAAGCCATAAAAACAACAGGCACCTCCTGCAATTGTTTTTTAGTAACCGTTTTTCTTGTAACGCGTGTTTGCAAATATTGAAATGGTAAAGGTTTTCCATCGCGATAAGAAAGCACTTCACCATCCATCACAATTCCATCTGGCAGCAAATGAAACATACTTTCAATTTCAGGAAAACGATCTGTAATCAAATCCTCTCCGCGCGACCAGAGATACAATGATGCATTGCGCCGAATCAATTGCCCACGAATTCCATCCCACTTCCACTCTACCTGCCATTCATCGGGCGCGCCTAAATCTGCAACCTTACCTTCAATTGCATAAGCGAGATAAAAAGGATAAGGCTTGGAAGCATCCACTTGAATAATGCTCTCATGTATCAAATCTGCAAACGAAATTTTAAAAGGATCCCAGTTGCCGCTGATCAAATGCGCCACTTCCTGAACTTCTTTTTGGGTGTAAGCAGCAACTGCTTGTATCACTATACTTTGCGAAACGCCGATGCGAAAACCGCCGATGATAATTTTATTGAAAAGGAAATTTGCACTTTTTGAAAGTACGCTCCAATGGTGAAGAACAAATTTTTTTCTTTCTTCTTCCGAAGCCTTTTGCAATTTTAGAATTTGTGACATCACTTCCGTAAGTGGAACATCTTCCTCACTCCCCGTCTTAGGAAGCATCAGCGAAATTGCTTCCGCAAGATCACCAACCGTGT
>CALMWT010000182.1 GCA_937870855.1 uncultured Taibaiella sp. | reverse complement strand
GCGCCTTCCGTGTTTTCTCTTTCGCGTGGTTGCCCTAACGTTTATACTTCTTTTAACATTGTTGTTTGCTAATTGCCATAGCTTTGCAGCTTCTAAAAACATGTTGCAGATAAAATCATTGTACCGCTGTGTATCCTTGCTACGCAATTTGTTTTTTGTAGTCGCAGCTTTGTGCTTTTTTGGTTCTGGACAGGTCAAGGCATCTTCTACAATTGCTAAAAGTCTTCAGTTAAGTCAACAGACCGTTCAAAACTCCGAGCGTTCTTTCCACACTAACCTTACCGATTACCGAAAGACATCTGTATCAAAGCTTCGTCTAAAAAGTAAAAATTGTTTAGGAAAGCCTGCAACAGAGAGTTTTAATCAGCCATTCAGTTTCACGGCAGTTTATACGCGTTATAGTGTTTCTCTCCGCTCGGTAGATTTAAGACCCGAGTATTATTTATTCCTTTTCCGGCTAACGCCCTTCTGACTGCGGTAACCTGTATACGTATCGGGTCGCTTTATCTTTTTTTCATCACAACCACTTAGCCATGCACCGCATGAAACTTACGCGCATTTCGCTCGCAGGATTAATTTTATTTACAGCCTGCAATACCTCTACTTCTAAGAAAGAAGAAACATCATCTCACATTCCTGTAGTGAACGTGGTAGAAAAAGACATTCACCTTGAGAAGATCTATGTATCGGATATTCAGGCTATTCAGAACGTAGAAATTCGCAGTCGTATTTCTGGTTTTCTGGAAAGGATTCATGTGGATGAAGGAAAGGTGGTGAGGAAAGGACAATTGCTTTTTACCCTCGCAGACTCTGAGTACCGCGCTGAATTGGAGAAGGCGAAAGCTAGTCTTAACAGCATTATTGCTGAAAGCAAAACCGCTGAACTTGAAGTGGAGAAAGTGAAACTTCTGGTAGATAAAAAAATAGTTTCTACTACTGAATTGGCGGTGGCAAATGCAAAACACCGTGCGATGAATGCAAAAGTGGAAGAAGCCCGTGCTGCCTTACGTCATGCGCAAACAAGACTCACCTACACGGAAATAAGAGCCCCTTATGACGGTGTTATTGATAGAATTCCGCTGAAAGTCGGCAGCTTGCTCGAAGAAGGAACTTTGATCACGAGTGTTTCCGACATCAGTTCTGTTTTTGCTTATTTCAATGTTTCAGAAAACGAATATCTCCAATACCTGCGCGCAAAGGCAAGTGCTGAGGGCGAACAATCAACCATAGTGAAGCTGGTACTTTCAGATGGTAAGGAATATGAGTATACAGGAAAGGTGGAAACCGTGGTAAGCGAATTTCATGAAAACACAGGATCTATTGCATTCCGCGCACGCTTTCCCAATCCCCATAACTTATTGAAACATGGTGCAACAGGCAAGGTGAAACTTACCAACGAGTTGGAAGATGCACTGATGTTGCCACAAAAAGCTGTGTTCGAAATTCAGGACAAGAATTACGTGTTTGTTGTGGATGCAAACAACAAAGTCACTATGCGCAGCTTCGTTCCTAAAACACGCGTGAACGATTTCTACATTGTACAATCCGGTTTGAAAGAAGGCGATCGGGTAGTGTACGAAGGAATTCAAAACATAAAGGAGGGCATGGTGGTGGCTCCGAAAATGGTTCAGACAGACAGTGTGTATCATCACAATTTACTCTGACGATTTCATCAATTATTTAAGGACGGATTACAACCGACTGATCAATTTATTGCTTTAAAGAGAAGCCATGTTCGATACTTTCATCCGGCGACCGGTATTGTCGCTGGTTATTTCACTAATTATAGTTTTACTGGGCGTGCTGGCGTTGTTCAATTTGCCGGTCACTCAGTTTCCTGATATTGTACCGCCATCGGTAATTGTTACCGCAAATTATACCGATGCCAATGCAGAAGTGTGTACCAAAGCCGTTGCCACACCACTGGAGCGCGCAATCAATGGTGTGCCGGGCATGACCTACATGTCCACCGTTACGAGCAACAACGGGATGACCATCATTCAGATCTATTTTAACGTAGGAACTGACCCAGATGTGGCTGCTGTGAATGTTCAGAATCGTGTTACCACTGTGCTGGATGAATTACCGGAAGAGGTGATTAAAGCGGGTGTTACTACCGAAAAAGAAGTGAACAGTATGCTCATGTATCTGAACATACTTAGTGCAGATACCACGCTCGATGAAATGTTCATCTACAACTTTGCCGACATCAATGTGTTGAAAGAATTGAAGCGGATAGAAGGTGTTGGATTAGTAGAGATCATGGGTGCGCGCGATTACTCCATGCGTGTGTGGCTAAAGCCCGACCGACTTCATGCTTACAACATGGCCACTGAAGAAGTGATAGAAGCTGTGCGCGCTCAAAACATAGAAGCTGCACCTGGTAAAACCGGAGAAAGTTCTGATAAAAAAGTGCAGCCTTTGCAGTATGTACTTCGCTACACAGGGAAGTTTACAACTCCACAGGAATATGAGAACATTGTGCTCAGATCGAATCCTGACGGTTCGGTATTGCGGTTGAAAGATATTGCCGATGTAGAATTTGGCTCGCTCGATTACGATATGACTTCGATGACGGATGGAAAACCTTCTGCCTCTATCATGATCAAGCAGCGTCCGGGATCGAATGCGAAAGAAGTTATTGACAACATCAAAACCCGTATGGCAGAACTGAAAGAAACATCCTTTCCGCCCGGCATGACCTACAGCGTTAGTTACGATGTGTCGCGTTTTCTCGATGCCTCTATTTCCGAAGTTTTGAAAACATTGGTTGAAGCATTCCTGCTCGTGTTTCTTGTGGTGTTCATCTTCCTTCAGGATTTTCGTTCAACACTTATACCTGCGCTTGCTGTTCCTGTTGCATTGATCGGGACGCTTTTCTTTATGCAGGTGATGGGCTTTTCCATTAACCTCCTCACATTATTTGCACTTGTACTTGCTATTGGTATTGTGGTAGATAATGCCATTGTGGTGGTGGAGGCCGTGCATACAAAAATGACGGAAGAACACATGCCGCCCATGCAGGCAACCATCAGTGCCATGAAAGAAATTAGCAGCGCACTAATTGCTATAACGTTGGTAATGTCGGCTGTGTTTGTTCCGGTGGCATTTATGGAAGGTCCTGTTGGAATTTTTTACCGGCAATTTTCTTTAACGCTTGCCATTGCCATTGTTATTTCCGGTGTGAATGCCGTAACGCTTACGCCTGCATTGTGCGCTTTGATGCTACGCCATCCAACTCATTCCCGGAAAGAAACATGGCTCACACGGTTTTTCAAATCATTCAATGTTCGTTACGAAAAGTTCGCAGGAAAGTATGCAGGACTTGTGCGAAAAATTGCGGGCAGGCGCGTTGTCACTTTTGCATTGCTTGTGTTTTTCATTGGTGCAACCTGGGGTTTTAGCGCTATTCTTCCATCGGGATTTATTCCTACAGAAGATCAGGGAATGATCTACGTGAATGTAACCACCCCTCCGGGCGCTACGCTGGAACGTACCGAAGATGTACTCAATGCCATTCAGCAAGCCACGAAAGACCTTGAAGAAGTAGAATCTATTTCCACGTTAGCAGGCTTTAGTTTGATGAGTGATGTAGCGGGCGCTTCTTATGGTATGGGCATGATTAATTTGAAACCCTGGGATGAACGCGATCGTTCCTTAGCGGAAACTATTAAAGAACTCGAAACAAGAACGAAACGTGTAACCGATGCAAGCATTCAATTTTTCCCACCGCCAACGGTTCCGGGCTTTGGTAATGCCAGTGGTTTTGAATTGCGATTGCTGGATAAAACAGGAAGTGACGATTTGCAGAAAACAGCAGTTGTGACAAAAGATTTTGTTGAGGCACTGGAAAAGTCGGATGCGGTAACGAATGTATTTACCGGTTTCGATCCCAACTTCCCGCAATACCTGATACATGTAGATCAGGAAATGGCAGCGAAAAAAGGTGTGACGATAGATAAAGCACTGAGCACTTTGCAAACGTTATTGGGTAGCTATTATACTACCAATTTTATTCGCTTCGGTCAGATGTATAAAGTGATGCTACAGGCTGCGCCGCAATACCGTGCAAAACCTGAAGATGTTCTGAACCTTTATGTGAAGAATGTACATGGAGAAATGGTTCCGTATTCCACTTTCATTCGTATGGAACGTGTGTATGGGCCAGAGCAGTTGACGCGCTACAATATGTACACCTCCGCAATGATTAATGGTGAAGCGGATGCAGGATTTAGTAGTGGTGATGCTATTGCAACCGTAGAAAAAATTGCTAAAGAAAAGTTGCCACTTGGTTACGGCATTGAGTGGTCGGGTATGACGCGCGAGCAGATTCTCTCAGGCAATCAGGCAATCTTCATCTTCATCATTTGTCTGGTGTTTGTGTATTTATTGCTCGCTGCGCAGTATGAAAGTTTTCTACTTCCGCTGCCTGTAATTCTTTCTTTACCAACCGGAATTTTTGGCTCTTTCCTTTTCCTGCAACTCGCAGGCTTGGAGAACAATATTTATGCACAGGTGGCATTGGTTATGCTGATTGGTTTGCTTGGAAAAAATGCCATTCTGATCGTTGAGTTTGCTATTCAGAGAAACAAAGAGGGCGCTACGGTTTTAGAAGCTGCTGTGGAAGGAGCTGTATCGCGGTTGCGTCCAATTTTGATGACATCTTTCGCCTTTATCGCAGGACTTATTCCGTTGTGTATTGCATCGGGTGCAGGCGCTATGGGCAATCGTTCAATCGGTACTGCGGCAGCAGGTGGAATGCTTACAGGTACACTGTTCGGAATTATTATCGTTCCGGGTTTATATGTACTCTTTGCAAGTATTGGTAAGAAGAAAAAAAATAAAAATTCCGGCGAGAGCTTAGGTCAAAATGGTTTAGCGAAAGAAGCTGCACTATTACTTGATGCAGACCACAGGAATTAACTAACCAAAAATCGAAACAATGAAATGTCCTAATTGCAATGAAACACTGCTGATGAGTCAGCGGAATAATGTAGAGATAGATTACTGTCCTTCTTGTCGGGGTGTGTGGCTCGACAAAGGTGAGCTTGATAAAATTCTGGAATACGCAGAAAACAAATACTCCCTTGCAAAACTGCAACCCGAAAGAGATAATACCTATCACCAGGATGAGCGGCGCTATGATGATGATTATAAAAAACATGACGATTATAATAGGAAGCACAGAAAGAAGAAATCCTTTCTCGGCGATTTCTTCGACTTTGATTAAGAGAACAATTCGGAAATGAACTATCGAACGGAAAAGAAAACATTTAGCGCATTGATGCTGGGCTTGTCGCTATTGGCTACAGGATGCGTTGTTACGCGCTCTACACCACATAAACCTGTAGCGGTACACACACAGTTTTCTAACAACGACAGCAGCGCTACATCACAGGAACTGAATAAGCAACTTCTTTTTGAAGACAAGAATCTTGTTGCACTTATTGATAGTGCTGTAAGAAAAAATCCTGATGTACTTGCTGCTGCGCATCGTATAGAAGTAGCTCGTGCTTACTGGCGATACAGAAGGGGAGCCATGTTGCCAACATTAGGTGTAGAAGCATCGGGCGGTGTGCAGAAATATGGCGATTACACTATGGAAGGGGTAGGAAACTTTGATACAAATCTTTCACCCAACATCAGTGAAAATCAAAAAATTGGTCAACCCCATGTGCCTTACTACTTTTTAGGTTTAAGAAGTAACTGGGAAATAGATCTGTGGGGGAAATTGAAGCAACAAAAAAAAGCAGCGTATCACAGAATACTCGCCAGCGAACAAGGTCGTCGTCTTGTGATCACTTCGCTTGTTGCGGATATTGCCAGTCGTTATTATGAATTGCAAGCACTGGATGCAGAACTCGATGTAATTGAACAAAACATTCGTTTACAAGACAGCGCACTAAGCATCGCTCAAATTCAGAAAGAAGTAGGAAGAACGACAGAGCTTGGTGTGCAGCAATTTCAGGCGCAACTGTTACGCACAAAAAGTCTTTACGAGCAAATAAAGCAGCAAATTGTTCAAACAGAAAACGAGATCAATTATCTCGCAGGGCGTTTGCCGCAACATGTTGCGCGCAGTAAAAATCTTATGGACGGAACACTCCCAGAGGTACATCTTGCAGGTTTGCCACAGCAGATTTTGAATTATCGGCCAGACGTAAAGCAAGCGGAATTGGAACTGGAAGCTAACCACGCCGATGTTACTGCCGCCAAAGCAGCCTTATTGCCCGCACTTACTATTTCGCCTTTTGCTGGCTACAGTTCCTTCAACACAGCTACATTGTTCAACCCTGCTTCCATTGCTTATGGCATTATCGGAGGTCTTACAGGACCACTGCTGAACCGTAGCGAAATGAAAGCTAATATTTCAAGAACTGAAGCAGAAAAACAAATTGCTTATCAAGACTATTTCCGTTCTGTTATCAATGCGTTTAATGAAGTAGAAACCACTTTAAGCGATCTGCGTTTTCTGAAAAATATTTACGAACTGAATAGACAAGAAGCAAGTGTTTTGTCGAATGCGATAAGCACTTCTAAGGAATTGTATAAAGTAGGATACGCAACTTATCTGGAGGTGATAACTGCACAAGGCAATGCCATCGAAGCACAAATAAACGCCATCGAAACAAAGAAAAATATACACCTCGCTCTCATAGCACTTTATCGCTCAACAGGAGGAGGTTGGTAAACCATTATCTTAAAACCTAAAAAAACATTAACGCCCATGAATGTTCTGATTGAAATGGTTCAAAACCTAACAAATCCTGACTGGATTATGCAGTACGGAGGACTGTATCTTGTAACATTTATCGTGTTTGCAGAAACCGGACTTTTTGTAGGATTTTTTCTACCCGGAGATACTTTACTATTCATCACGGGTATGATTATCGCCAACACCCTTTCGCCAATGGCTACTCCGGTTTTGAATTTGCTT
Organism: uncultured Taibaiella sp.; assembly: GCA_937870855.1. Taxonomy (GTDB): domain Bacteria; phylum Bacteroidota; class Bacteroidia; order Chitinophagales; family Chitinophagaceae; genus JAFIGV01. The sequence goes on along the minus strand of CALMWT010000182.1, from coordinate 8,408 downwards.
TATTGGGTATTACTTATTTCGGCTGCCGGAATTGTGGGCAATTATATTGGCTATTGGTTCGGACGAAAATCGGGAGACATGTTGTTTCAACGCAAAGACAGTTGGATATTTAAGAAAAGACATCTTTATCAAGCTAAGGAGTTTTATGAGAAAAAAGGTGGCGGCGCTATCGTCCTCGCGCGTTTTCTTCCTATTGTGAGAACCTTTGCTCCTATTATTGCCGGCGTGGTGGGAATGGATAAAAAGAAGTTTTCGTTCTACAATATTGTTGGTTCATTTGCGTGGGTGGGTAGTATCGTGTCGGCGGGTTTTTTATTAGGAGATAATCCGTGGGTACAGCAAAACCTTGAAAAAATCATTCTTCTTATTGTTGTTGTTACAACAGCTCCGGTAATAATAAAAGCACTTTCAGGAAGGAAAAAACCTATGAACGTAGCAACTATAATAGCAGAGGTGAAAGAAGAACAAACAAAGGAAAACAAGCATTAGTTTTTTACTTTTAGGTTGCATGTAAAGTTGTAACTTGTGCCCATCTTGAACAGCCAAAACCATAACTTTTTTTTCTTTACACCTTTTACTATTAAAGGTGATGGACATCTTTCGCCTGTTCAAGACAAGCATTTTCATTGCTTCTGCTATAAAGTATTCTACTTCTCCAACTTCAAAGACTTTAATACTGAAGCCCCGGTCCACTAAGATTTAACAGGCATAAATACAGGATCGGGGAGTTACCGCCGGTATTCCTTTTTTCAGTATTAAACATTAATTGGTCATGTCTCGAAATCAAAAGATTTCGGCAAGAAGCATTATACTTTGGAGCATCTTCAGCCTAAACTTGATTGTTTTGTTGTTAGCAATGACAGTGAGTCTGTTGTGGCTTATTGCTCTTTTGGTTACGATGTCGCTTGCCTGGTTGGCGATTTATAACATAAAGCAGACACAGCATACTATTTTAAGTAATTACCCCGTCATTGGTTATTTCCGCTATGCGCTTGAATCAATACGGCCCGAATTGCGTCAGTATTTTTTTGAGAGCGATCTCGACGGTCGTCCTTTTAATCGCAGGCAGCGTTCCATCGTTTATCAAAGAGCGAAGAACGTAAAACAGACAGTTCCGTTTGGCGCTATCGAATACCAGGATCGCACCGGACATGAGTGGCTCGCACATTCTGTGTTTCCCGTAAAAGTGGAAGAAAAGGATTTGCGCGTAACCATTGGTAATAAACAATGTAGCCAACCCTACAATGCCAGCATTTTGAACATTGGCGCTATGAGTTATGGAGCGTTGAGCAAAACGGCTATTAGTTCTTTGAATGAAGGTGCAGCGCTTGCAGGTTTTGCGCACAACACCGGCGAAGGTGGCATTAGTGATTATCATAAACAGGGTGGCGATCTTATCTGGCAAATAGGAACCGGATATTTTGGCTGTCGGGATTTGGATGGAAATTTCTTCCCAGAACTTTTCAAAGTGAACGCAGCGCATCCGAGTGTAAAAATGATAGAGCTGAAACTTTCGCAAGGTGCAAAGCCTGGTCATGGCGGACTGCTACCTGCCGAAAAGAACACGCCGGAAATTGCTGCTATCAGAAATATAAAACCGCATACTATGGTACACTCGCCCAGCGCCCACACCGCTTTTACCAATGCTATAGAAATGGTGCAGTTTCTGGGTTTTTTGCGGGAGTTGTCGGATGGTAAGCCTGTGGGTTTCAAGATGTGTATTGGCGACCGACAAGAGTTTGTGGACATCTGCAATGCTATTACTGTAACGCGTATTATTCCCGACTTTATTTCCATAGACGGTTCGGAAGGTGGTACGGGTGCAGCGCCATTGGAATTTTCCGATCACATGGGTATGCCATTGCATGATGCACTTGCTTTTGTGAATCAGACGTTGCAGGTGTTCAACCTTAAAAAGCAAATCAAGATTATCGTATCGGGCAAGATCATTACGGCTTTCGATATTCTGAAAGTGATGGCATTGGGCGCAGATGCTTGTTACAGTGCAAGGGGAATGATGATGTCGCTTGGTTGCATTCAGGCTTTGCAGTGCGATAGCGGTCATTGTCCCGTGGGCATAGCGACACAAAACCCTTCATTATATAATGGTTTAAAAGTGACGGACAAGCGCGTGCGTGTTGCGAACTTCCACCGAAATACCATTAAAGCAACTGTAGAACTAATGGAAGCTGCGGGTTTTAAAAAGTTGCAAGACGTTAACGCAGCAAAGTTTTTCAGAAAGATAGACCCGATACATACACGGAGTTTTCAGGAAATATACTTCGCAGAAGTGGACGACCGACTTACTGATAACTGGTTCAAATCATCAATGTTAAACTAAAAAAAAGTAATTATGAAAACAATGGAAAGAAATCCGGTAGTTGTAACTGAAGAAGATTACAATTTGTTACGTCCTTTTATGGATCGTATGCCTGACAAGAACAGCGACATGTCGCTCGCTTATGAACTTAACCGTGCAGTGGTAGTGAAGAAAGATGCCTTTCCTCCTCATGCTATCCGGCTCAATTCAAAGGTCTCTGTGTTAGATCTTGAAACCGACAAGGTGCATGAGTTTACCATCGTAATGCCCGAGCAGGCCAACATCAGAGAGCAGAAAATCTCCGTCCTCACGCCAATGGGCACTGCCCTTATTGGGTTTAGAAAGGCAGAAGAAGTACGATGGAAAGTGCCTGCGGGACTTAAACGATTCAGAATTTTAGATGTAGTAAACGCCATCTAACCACACAAGAGGCTATCTCCAATTTCGGGATTAGCCTCTTTTTCGTTTAGGAAATATTTCATTTGGAAGAATGACAAGTATGGAACGATTTACTTTATTTCTGAAGTAGTAGCATATTTCTGTTAAGCACGCTTCTTTTCTTATTTTTCCGCCATGATCCGATTTTTTCTGTTGCTTCTCATTTCTGTTTTTCTTTTTAACTCTATTGCTTTTTCCTCTACTCCCGACACTTCGCGCCTCAGAATTTCATTGATTACCTGCGGTGCGGGACTACAGCCCTGGGAAACTTTTGGACATACGGCTATTCGCATTACAGATAGCATAAAAGGTACGGACAACGTTTATAATTACGGAACTTTTAATGGCTACGATGAAGAATTTCTTATAAAATTTACACGCGGCAAGTTGCTTTATTATCTATCCTCTTATCCTTACCGTCAGTTTTTGTTAGAATATTCTGAGGCAGGAAGAAGTGTGGCGGAGCAGGAACTACGTTTACCTGGCGCAGCTAAGCAAGCGCTTTATGAATATCTTGACTGGAATGCACTGGAAGAAAACCGCTACTACAAATACGATTTCTTCTACGACAATTGCGCAACACGTATCCGCGATGTGTTTTCAAGAGCATTGGGAAAACAATTTCAGGTAGGAGATGTTTTACCGGAGGAACGTACTCTTTCATTCAGAGAGATTATCAACCAATATTTTTATCGGGTTCACTGGCAGCGTTTCGGTGTCAACATTTTGCTGGGTAGTAAGATTGATAAAATAATGACGGATGCGGAAATCATGTTTTTGCCTGATTATTTGCAAGAGGGAATTCTTAAATCATCTTACAAAGGACAAAAAGTTTCGAGCGATCCGGTAACTATTTTACCTGGCTTTGAGGCTCCCAAAGCGGGACTTAACGGGCCATTTTTTCTGATGTTGTTTATCGCATTGCTTACAATTGGTGGTTTGTGTTTTAAAAAGTTTAGTAAGGTTGGGAGTGTGATGTCTTTTCTTGTCTTGCTACTTACCGGGCTAATTGGTTGCTTTATCATAGTTATGTGGTTAGGTACAGATCATCAGGCATGTCAAAACAATTTTAATCTTCTTTGGGCGCTTCCTACCAATGTTATCATTGCCTTTTCATCCAAAAAAAATAAGGATAAATATTCCCTGATCGGCATCCTACTGATATTCGTTTCTCTGTTGCTGCATCTGTTGCAAATACAGCAGCTTCCAATATTCGAGTTGTCACCTTTTTTGCTTTCTCTGCTCTTTATTTATGGCATGATTTATAGGAAAAATAAAACCAATAAGTTTGATGGAAACGTGTAACATTAGCCTCCAGGGTTTTTCAAATATTCAGTATCGCAAGCAAAGGTCAGGGAATGCGATAGTTCTTCTTCATGGCTTCCCCGAAGATGGAACATTGTGGGAGCAAGTTGTCCCTGTTTTAGCAAAAGGTTTTTCAGTTATTGTTCCAGATATTCCTGGCAGTGGTGGGAGTAAATTAGAGGAACAGGAAATAAGTATAGATGCTTTGGCCGATAGCATTGCCGGAATACTTGAACATGAAAAAATAGAAGAGGCGGTAATTGTAGGACATTCGATGGGCGGATATATTGCGCTTTCGTTTGCAGAAAAATATAGGAAGCAGGTAAAGGGTTTGTCGCTTGTTCACTCCACCGCAACAGCAGATACTGAAGAAAAGAAAGCCGCAAGAAGGAAGGCAATAGACCTGATAAAAAAAGGTGGCAAAGAGCCATTTGTAAGAGGAATGATTCCGAACTTATTCGCAGCAGATTTTAAAGAGCTGCATCCAGAGATAATAGAAAGACAAATTGAGCGTGGAATGAAACTTAGTGATACCTCAATGATAGCGTTTTACAATGCAATGATAAATCGTAGGGATAGGACAAATATCTTGAGCAGCGCAGATTTTCCTGTGCAGTGGATAATAGGAAGTGAAGATAATATAGTGCCTTTAAGTTCGTCGTTGCAACAAAGTACACTCGCCAGCGTTAATTATGTATCGTTATACAATTGCGGACACATGAGTATGATAGAAGCACCTGAGCGATTAGCAAACGACCTTAATACATTCGGTGTCTACTGTTATAATCGTTAATTTCGGTCACCATGAAGGGCAAACTTATAATAGGATGGATTTTTTTTCTGATGGTGAGCTGGGCAATTCCTTCAGGTGCTACTCATATTGTGGGCGGTGAGTTTCAGTTTGTGAATCTCAATAGTTCTGGTGATCAAACAACATTACGTTACCGCGTTACTTTCAGTATTTACATGGATTGTATTGGCGGCGACCCGGAAGCAATACGACGCGAAGAGATCGGTATCTTTTTTCTTTACAGCAATACATTTCCCCGCAGGTTAGTAGATTCTTTTAAGATTCGTAGGAGCGGGTTATCCGGCATCATTCCGGCAGGCTTTTCCAACAACTGTATCAATAATCCTCCAAACACATGTTTGCTGCGCAACATCTACGAGTTTGATGTCATAGTTCCCAATAATAATACCGGCTATTACCTCGCTACCAACAACTGTTGCCGAAATGAAGCAGTAATGAACATTATCAACCCAAACACCACCGGTGCGAGCTACTATGTTTTTCTCCCTGCATTACCATTAAGAAATAACAGCGCTAAGTTTAAAAACTTTCCTCCTCAAATCATTTGTGTAAACAATCCTTTCCTTTACGATCACTCAGCAACCGATCCTGATGGGGATTCGTTATCCTACGCTTTTGGCCCTGCTTTCAATGCAAAAATTTCTACCTCCGGAAATCAGATTTCTGCCGAAGCAACTCCGCCGCCCTACAGCCCGGTTAGCTATGGTTTTCTTTTCAGCGCTCAAAATCCGGTTGGTGGAAATCCTCCGTTAAAAATCAATCCTCAAACAGGTTTAATAACGGGAACACCGGCGGTTGCAGGAAGATTTGTAGTGTCTGTTTATTGTTTTGAATGGAGAAATAGTGTGATTATAGATACCATAATCCGCGAGTTTCAATTTGTAGTTACGCCATGTTCAAGGGCTGTAGTTGCCAATATTCCTCAATACTCCGAAGAGTTCAATACTTACATAGTTCAATGCCGCGATTTTTCTGTTTTCTTTGAAAATCTCAGTGAGGGTGGGTTTGCCTATTTCTGGGATTTTGGTGTGCCCGGAACAGACAACGATACGTCCAATGAATTTCAGCCAACATTCACTTACCCCGATACGGGTATTTATGAGGTAAAACTGGTAGTGAATAGAGGCTCCACATGTCCCGACAGTATCACGAGGTTTGTTAGAGTGTTTCCCACATTCGTAGGAGATTTTACTTTCAGTGGGTTGCCTTGTCCTGATGAGCCTATTTTTTTCCGCGATTCTACCCTTGGTACTTCCGCTGCAGCAAATAGTTGGTTTTGGGATTTTGGCGATGGTGATACTTCCCATGTACGACACCCACAGCATATTTATGAAGAAGGGCAGGAGTATAACGTAATGTTAGTATCCCGAAATGCGCTGGGTTGTGTTGATACTGTTCGAAGGTTGGTGGATATAGAACGCTTTGTGCCTTTTGCCGGAAACGATACGATTATTGTAAAAGGGGAGTCCATAAATTTTAATGCAACAGGTGGCGGAATTTATACCTGGACACCGGCCACATTTCTAAGCGATTCCCGTGTTGGTAATCCCATAGGCTTTTACCCTGATACTGGAACGTTTGCTTACAATGTTTATATCCAAAGTCCGCGAGGCTGTGAAGGTGATGATAGCATTAGCATCAGGGTAGTTGGTCAATCTTCTGTTTTTGTTCCGAGCGCATTTTCTCCAAATGGAGATGGCAAAAATGAAACGCTACGTCCCGTGGGTGTGGGCTATCGAAACATAAAATTTTTCCGCATTTTTAATCGTTTCGGACAGCAAGTGTTTTATACTACAAAATTCAATGAAGGTTGGGATGGACGGTTCTCTGGCGTACCCCAGGACATAGGTACTTACTACTGGGTATTGAGCATTACAAACCGCTTTGGCAAAGATGAAATCCTGAAAGGCGATTCAATATTAATTCGATAATTTATAACGTAAATGAAAAGATCAATCATTGCAATGGCAATTGTTGCGTGCAGTCTGTCGGCTTATGCGCAGAAAAATATTCAAAGCCTGGAACTTGGATCCGAAATTCCGATGAGTGCCGTTTCCATGTCCAGTCCTCAGGGAAAAAATGTTTCCTTAGATCAAGCGAAAACCAAGAAGGGACTCGTTGTAATGTTCTCCTGCAATACTTGTCCGTATGTGATCAAAAGTCAGAAACGCACAACCGAGGTAATAGCTTATGCCGCATCTAAAGGAATCGGAATGGTGATCGTCAATTCAAACGAAGCTTACCGCGATGAAGATGATGCACCGGATGCAATGAAAGCCTACTCAACAAAGCAAGGTTATAAAGTACCTTACCTTATAGATAAGCAATCGGTACTTGCAGATGCGTTTGGCGCTACTCGCACACCCGAAGTTTTCTTGTTTGATGGAAATGGAAAACTTGTGTATAAAGGTGCAATGGAAGACAATCCTTCCAACCCTTCAGAATCAAAGCAACTTTTTTTAAAAATGGCGATAGATAACATGCTTGCTGGAAAACCAATAGATCCTAACAGCACAAAGTCAATTGGTTGCTCTATCAAAAGAGTGATGTAAGAGGTAGCATATTTATAAAGCAAGATCCCCTACACGAAATAGGGGATCTTTTTTTATTCACCACATAACCAAACACTATCTTAGGTAGCATATTTATAAAGCAAGATCCCCTACACGAAATAGGGGATCTTTTTTTATTCACCACATAACCAAACACTATCTTCTCCTGTCAAACGGGCTGGCTCTTTCCTGATTAGGTTGTGCCCTTTCTATTCGCGGACGCTCTTGCCGTTGCTGTATTTGCGGTTCAGGACGGCGCCATTCTCTTTGTTGCGAACGTTCGTTTTGCATTCTTTGTTGCTGCTCACGCTGCCTGTTCATTTGCTGTTCGCGTTGCACATTCATTTGTTGCTCGCGTTGCCTGTTTATTTGTTGTTCGCGTTGCTCCGCCATTTGTTGCCGGCTTCTCATTTCATCGCGACGTGCATTTTCTTGTCTTGCTCTTTCGACCTGTTGGCGTTGTGCATTTTCCTGCTCTGCGCGTTGGCGTTCAAATTGCACTCGCTGCTCGTTTTGCCTTTGTACTATTTCCTGCTGACGCATTCTTTGATCGCGCTGCACTTGATCTCTTTCCACTTGTTGTATCTGACGCGCATTTTCTCTCGGAGATACGCGCTCTTGTTGCACCCGCTGATTTTCTACCACAGGGTTCGGTCGGTTTATTGCTCGTTCTCTGTTTACAGGCTGCGGCTCACGACTATTGGTTATTTGCTGTCTGTCACGACGCACTGCGTTATTATCCCCACCATTATTCTGTATTCCAATCGGACGCTCTGCACGTACTACCTGCCTCGGCGCTACTCTCTGATCTCTTCGCTCAGTTCTGCTTACTTGCGGACGATAAATTGCGATTTCATTTCTTCTTATTGTTGCTTTTCCCGGTCTGTTGACATTATTTATCTGATATACATTTACCCGTCCGGTGTGGCGTTCAATATCTCTTCTTCCAGGGCCTGATACGTAACGATTGTTGTAGTAATTA
>CALMWT010000181.1 GCA_937870855.1 uncultured Taibaiella sp. | reverse complement strand
GTAAAAACTGGAAAAGTAAAAGCGCCTATCGTTATTGGTCGCGATCATTTGGATACGGGTTCTGTTGCTTCTCCCAACAGGGAAACTGAAGCAATGAAAGATGGCTCGGATGCTATTGCCGATTGGCCTATTTTAAATGCTTTAATCAATACCGCAGGTGGTGCAAGCTGGGTTTCCTTTCATCATGGTGGCGGCGTAGGCATGGGTTATTCGCTTCATGCAGGTATGGTGATTGTTGCAGACGGTACGGAAGATGCGGAAGAAAGATTGCGCCGAGTATTGCACAACGATCCGGCAATGGGCGTGATCCGTCATGCAGATGCAGGATATGAAATTGCGGAGGAGACGGCGAGAGAGTTTGGGTTAGAAATAAATTAGCAATTTTTCTGAACTTCCGTACTTAAATTTGTACCAATAAAAGTACAGGATATGTTAGTAACGAGTGTTTCTGAATTTCGGAAAGATATAAAATCCTATCTCGACAAAGTCACTAAAAACCTTGAGACACTAATCGTAAATAGAGGGAAGGATAAGGGCATTGTTGTCATCTCTCTGGAGGAGTATAATTCTTTAATGGCTACAAGCCATGAACTTTCTTCAAAGAAAAATGAAACGCGACTGGATTCCGCAATAGAGAAACTCAAAGGGGGGAAATCATTTACCAAAGATTTATCCGAAGACTAATGAAGTATGTTTTCGTTGATGAATCCTGGGAGGATTACTTGTACTGGCAACAGACCGATAAAAAGAAACTGAAGAAAATAAATGACTTGCTGAAGGATATCGCAAGAACTCCATTCGAGGGATTAGGTAAGCCAGAACCTTTAAAACACAAATATTCCGGCTACTGGTCCAGAAGAATAGATGATACCCACCGCCTGATCTATAAATATGAAGATGATGAAATTCACATAGCCAAGTGTAGATTTCATTATGATTGAATCCATACTCGTGTACCTTTCCGCCATGCAGATGCGGGGTATGAATTAGCAGGAGAAGCGGCTGATAAATATGGATTGAATATTTGGTAAATAATACAACGAAAAAATGAAGCAGTTCGTCGGTAGAACTGCTTCATGGTATTTACTCTTAATGAACAGTGCATTTTTCAATACAGGCAATTACTCCTTCACAAACCTTGTAATTCTTTCTCCCATCCTTAGCAGGTACATACCAGGCGATAGGTTCTGCACATTTACTTCTTCTCCTTCTTTCACCTTGCCTTCCAATACTTTAATGCCTGAAAGGTTATAAACTTCATACATGCCGCTTGCCTCATTGCTCAGGTGCAGCTTATCACTTGCAGGATTAGGAAACACACTAAAGGGCACTTTTTTCTGCGGATCATCTACCGATAGTGCATAGCCATTGAAGCCGATGACTCTCAAATTATGGACGGGCCCCGTTCCTACCATCGATAACTGGCCGTTTTGTCGTTTTAACCCAAGGCGGATTCGCGGTGTATAATTATTATTATAAGTAATACCATAAACATTAAATTTAAAATTTTGAGGGAAGATGATACTATCCTGTGACAGTTGCAGCATCAGGTTTTGAGGCACGTCACCGGGCAGCGGCAACAGTGAGTATTGAAAAGGCTGTGGTAACTGCAGCCGCCACCACGAGTTCGCTGGCAGTGTAGTGCCTAAAGTATAAACGCTGTCGTGATACACCGTTGTCAAGGCAGCCTCTATGGAGCTTATTAAGGGTACTAAAATATTGTTACTTGGATATTCATTCATATTAGTGATGCCCATTTTTACCGTAAGCCCATAAAGCTTGGAGCCAGCCGAGGTGTTATACGCAATCTTCATAAACACATCGGTGATGAAGCCCTGTGCAGGCATGGTAGGAAAATCACTTTTCTTCAAGATCAACTGCTCAATGTTGCCATCATTATTAAGGTCGAAAGGCTTCCAGTAAGGAATGATTGATGAAATAGCTGGATTGTTGGTATCTACTATATATTGGGGAAAGCCTTGTGCTTTCCCCAATAATGAAGTTCCTATCAATAACAAAGTGATCAGTAATGGTTTCATAGTGATAGTTTAGTTTTTAGTGAATTTATGAGCGCTACCATTCTCATTCAATACATAAGTGCCTACTGGCAAGGTCGCAATATCAATACCTTCATTTTGCTGTAGTTTGCCTTGCTTTACAATTGCACCCATCAAATTATAAATGGCATAAGCCCCTTCCGCTTGGTCTAAATAAATCTTATCCTTTGCAGGGTTGGGATATACGCCTTTTGTACCATCTATGCTTGCGACGCGTCCAATTTTAAACTGCATAGGTAGGGTGTTGCCGCTTACTTTATACCAGATAGAGCCTACTGCGCTCACATCATCACCATCGTACCAAACACTCAGCAAGTAATCTCCGCTATTGCTACAATTGCTTAAAGCTAATCCATTGGAAGCATCTGCCTCACAATATTGTCCCGTGGTACTGCTATAAACCGAACCAGTATTAATGACATAATAATCGGGGTCTGTTACAGTTCCTGTTGCAGCATCTACTGCACGTGCATAATAGTTAATTGAAGTGGATAGAGGCGGTGCTGCAATACCCCACCATTCAAAATAGCCCGGCGTGTATTGCATGTTACCTATGTTATTGGGTTCAGCTCCTACCGCACCAATACCCGCTGCTATAGCGGTGGACATAAAATGCCCACCAGCTAATAAGCTGGTTGAAATATCTGATCCGGTCGCAGAGGTATTGTTATATTCCCAGCAACTGCTGAGATGGGTAACTACCGTTTGCCATTTTGTAGCAAGTGTACCATCCCACTGGCTCATAGCTTCTATACGGGGGAAGTAAGGATACGGAGTTGAAAAATTTGTGTTTGCTATGGGCGTTGCTGTCGGGGAAGCGGAGGTAAAATCCAGCTCTTCTACAACCAATGTATTCCCTGTTTCACCGTAGGTAATGGCAGCTATTTTTCTTGGAGCAGACGGATTGGAAAGATCGGTGTAACAGGCAACGTCGTTGAAATTGCGATAGTTTGCTACAGGATTAACTTTTGCACCGCCAATGGAAACATACAAAGTGCCGGTACCAATGCGTCCCCAGTTATAGTACACATCCTGAAACAATCCGGTTTCGTTCCAGGTAACTACAAACTCCCTCATGGCCGGATAGCCATTTATTTGCGCTCCGGGAGTGTTATCGCTCCACATATCTATATGCGGTATAGGTCTTGTATCGTACAGCGTACCGAAGTCGCTGGTACTTAGTTGTTGGCTGCCGGTAAGTGTTGCAGCAAAGCTTGTGGTTCCGAGTCCTGTAAGATCATAAAAATCAATCATCAGGCGAGTAGCAGAGGGGGTAGTAGGTGTAGTAGTGATGTATACTACTGCAGCCCGGTAATCAACGCCCGGATTATCGTCGTGGTCGCCTAATACTATATCAGGATGTACGCCATTGAAATCAACGAAAACAGAATTGCCCTGCCCATCTTCAAAGTAAAGATGCCCGACGTTGCTTCGCGTACCTTCATCCCATGCTATACCTTTAATGGGATTCGCATGACCATCGCTTAGCATGTCGCAGTTCAATGTAACATCATCCGGACATGCGGCAGGTACTCCCAGAACGCTCGTAGTAACGTTTGTCAAAAAGTTATCCGGCAATGTAGGCGTTACAAATACCTGTGCCTTTGCAAACATGGCATAGAGGCTAAGCATACATATTGCCCCCCCCTAATAAGACTGTTTTTCTAAATTGATGTTTCATATAAACTTAGATTTTTGAAACTACAAGGTCGGGAGAATATATGTTAATGTCAAGTGTTATGTTGAGACATTGATTATTTTTTCGTGCAAAGATGTGAAGCCGTAAGAGGAATTATCATGGTAATCCCTTATCATATAAATCATGGTTCAGACTTTTGTGCGGTTTTATTTTTCCAACTCGCCAACCTATCTTTGCACATGGCTGCAAAATCTAAGTTCTACGGCGAGGGTCTTACGTTTGATGATGTACTGCTCGTCCCTGCTTATTCAGAAGTTCTTCCCCGAGAAGTAAATATTTCTACAAATCTTACCAAAGACATTAAGCTCAATATTCCCATGGTATCCGCTGCAATGGATACCGTTACAGAAGCGCGTCTGGCAATTGCGTTAGCTCGTGAAGGCGGTATTGGAATGCTGCACAAAAACATGAGCATTGAGCGGCAGGCAGAACAAGTAAGAAAAGTTAAGCGCTCTGAAAGCGGGCTGATTGTAGATCCAATTACGCTTACTCCGGATGCAAGCGTGGGTGATGCCGTAAAACTGATGCGCGATAATAAGATCGGCGGTATTCCTATAGTAGATCATAATTTCCGCCTCGTAGGTATTCTCACCAACCGCGACATGCGCTTTGAGAAGAATCTGAAAAAGAAGATCAGTGAGGTAATGACGACAGAGAATCTTGTTACCGCACCCGCAGGCACCAGCATGGCGAAGGCAGAAACCATACTCGAAAAATATAAAATCGAAAAACTCCCTATTGTTGACAAAAAAGGTAAGCTCATCGGACTCATAACTTTCCGCGATATAATTCAACTAAAAAGCCATCCCAACTCTGCAAAAGATTCGATGGGGCGTTTGTTAGTCGGCGCTGCGGTGGGTATAACTGCTGACACACTCGACAGAGTGGAAGCGTTGAGAAATGCAGGCGTTGATGTGATTACGCTCGACAGTGCGCACGGACATTCGCGGGGTGTTTTAGAAATGGTAACACGCGTAAAGAATGCCTTTAAAAATCTTCCGTTGATTGCAGGAAATATTGCGACCGGAGAAGGTGCAAAGGCTTTGGCAGATGCGGGTGCAGATGCGGTTAAAGTTGGTGTGGGTCCGGGTTCTATTTGCACTACACGAGTGGTAACAGGCGCAGGCGCACCGCAACTTACAGCCATCATGGAAGCAGCACAGGCTTTGAAACGCAGAGGTATTCCGGTAATTGCAGATGGTGGCATCCGTTATACAGGTGATATGGTGAAGGCATTGGTTGCAGGAGCATCTTGCGTAATGGCAGGTTCTATTTTCGCGGGTACGGAAGAAAGTCCGGGTGAGACCATTATTTACGAAGGACGTAAGTTCAAATCTTATCGCGGTATGGGTTCGGTGGAAGCGATGCAGGAAGGATCGAAAGACCGTTATTTTCAGGATGTGGAAGCAGACATTAAGAAATTGGTGCCCGAAGGAATTGTAGGCCGCGTGCCTTATAAAGGAATGATAAATGAAGTAGTGCAGCAATTTTTAGGCGGACTAAAAGCCGGAATGGGTTACACCGGTGCAAAAGACATCAAAGCGCTGCATGATCAGGCTCAGTTTGTCCGCATTACGGCGGCATCAATGGCAGAAAGTCATCCGCATGATGTGGTAATAACTAAAGAAGCTCCGAATTATAGCAGGTAAAAAACGACTCCACATATTTTAAAGCGTCGCAATTTTGCGGCGTTTTTTTTTACGCATTTCTTATTTGGTGTTAGCTGATCACTAATTTCTTGCAAACGAATAGTTAAGTGCAAGTAAACTAATTACTAACTGGTAGTGATGATGCAGTTAATCGTTACCCTGTTTTTTCCAAAGGTGTGCATGTAAGCCATTTTTGCATCCATCTAAATAACACAGCATGAAACAAACTCTGAAAAGCATTTTAATGATTGCGCTGTCAGCAGTGTCATCCTCTAGTGCCTTCGCGCAACAAAACGCATCATCAAACGCCCAGCAGGCAGTTAATCTCGCACTTTCCAATGCGCTTGAAATTACTTTTACCGACAACAACAGTTCAACTGGTAACTCTGTAAATCTTCTATTCGATGACGTTAGTGATTATGTAAATGGTGTAGAATCTAAAGAGCAGGAATTGCGTGTAAGGTCGAACATCGGTTTTGATGTGACGGTTGAATCTTCCACTGGCAACTTCATTTATACAGGACCTGAGAAAACCATTCCTACTATGGAGGTTGACAAAGTTTTGGAAGTGATGGTTACGGAAAATAATACTGGCGGAACAGTAACCGGAGGGTTTAATAAATATCAAAAGATTACCAACAAAGGGAAGAAAATGATTAATAAAGGAGATGCCGGTGGGAAGCAAACTTTCAAAGTGCAGTATAGAGCAGATCCTGGTTTTGAGTTTCCCGCCGGAACGTACACCACCGATATCATCTTTACACTAACGCAACATTAAATCATCTTTCATTTTCAAAATCCGAACCCACGAGATTACGGGAATGTTTACTGGACTTTATTTCTTCGTTGATTTATAGCTTGTGTGATTACAAACAACATAAGTAAGATTGCAAAAAGGTAATGAAACATTACATACAGCGTTTGTAAGATTACAAGGGAAATTTGTAAAAATACTTCTTGTCTTTGTATGACTACAAGCTACAGATTAACAACTACAAAGATGGAATGTTCTATTGCAAACTTTTCTTGTAGTCTTACATACAATACTTTTCTTGTTGCAAACGGCGCATGTGTAGTTACACAGGTCGTTATTAATCTTACAAAGAGCGGACGGTCAATTACAAACCTCGTTTGTATGATTACAAAAGGTGTTTGTATGATTACATAGACATTACTGCTGATTACATAGACACTGCTGCGCCTTATTTTCTTCTTCTAAGATGCTAATCGTGCACAGTGCAACAGATCATCCTTCGTCATCAAAGTCTGATCCCACAGGGACATTCTTTACAATGCTGTACAGAACCTTTGCCTGACGGTAAATACCCGTATTGTATCTGTTTCCAAGAACAATGAAAGTGAGATTATCTTTTATAAAGCGATAGAAAACGGTGTTGCTTCCATGCCACCAACCGTTGTGATAAATTACTTTGTTGCCGCTGGGATAGCACAATAGCCGCCAACCAAGTCCATAGTTTTTTACACCAGGTTTTTCGAAAGAGCATGGTCCATAAGACAATTCAATCGTCTCATTCGTTAGCAACTTGCCTTCATAAAACGACTGATCCCAGCGATACATATCCTGCACGGTGCTGTAAATACCTTTGTCTCCCACTACCCCATCTGCAAAGTTGTTATCCCAGCGAACCCAATTATATTTATAGTTGCCTGAAGCATTTGCAGGCAATGTTTGTGGAGAGCGATAAACAAACGTATTGTTCATACCGAGCGGTTCAAACATGTAGCGTTGCATAAAATCCTCGTACTTCATTTCCGTTACCTTCTCTATGATATTTGCAAGGAGCGCGTAATTTGTATTGCAATACTTAAAGCGGGTATCAGGTCGTGATTCCAATGCTGGCTTATGACGCACCAGTATATTAAGCATCTGGGCGTTGCTCATCGGCGCATTGGCATTAGGCACATAACGTTTATCCCATTTCTGATAATCAGGCAGACCCGACCGATGATTAAGTAACATTTTCACGGTAATATCCTTGTAGGGAAATCCTGACAAATAATTACTTACCGGATCATTTATGTTCAGATAATTGTGCTGATGCAAATACAAGGTTGCCGCACCGGTAAAGGTTTTAGAAATAGATGCAAGTTGTGTACTGGAATTAGACTGTAAAGGAACACTACCCTCTTTTCGTGCGTGACCAAAATATCTTTCGTACACAATTTTGCCTTCATGCCCTATTAACACACTTCCGTTAAACCCTCCCCTCACTTGAACTTTATAAAATGAATCGAGCCGCTCAATCATTCTTTCATACTGAGGCAAAGTAGTATCCTGATAAGCTAAAGGCATAATTGCGGTTTTACCAGGCACATCATGAAACCGGGGTGTAGCATTTACCTTTTCGGTTTTGGGTTGGCAGGCAACTAACAGCACGGAAAAAACACTGAAAGCAATGTATGATCGAGAGGATGAAAGCATTTCACAAATTCGGTAAGCTACAAAAATAGTCGTCATGAACTAAACACAGGATTTTGCCTGAAAGCCTTGTTAGTGGCTTAACTCAAGTTTAACAAAGGGTACAATATCGTCTATCAGTTCGTAATAACACTGTGCCAATTGATAGTAATGACCGATGAAAATTTTATAAGCTTCTTCTACAGGCGGCATGTGCTTCGCTTTTTTATAAAGACCACCAAGCGAGCGTTGTACCCCTTGCAAATTTCGATAGTTATACAGCCAGTTTTGCTCCTTCATGTAAGGAAAATATTGCGCAAAAACCGGAGGAAAAAAACGGCTTTGCTCTTCTAAGTTTTCATATACTTTTTGAGTAAAAAGTAACAGGTCTTTTTCTGAGGAAAAATACCTGGGATCGTTGGCAAGAAAATGATCGTACAAACTATCAACAATTGCACCCGAATACAACCCATAGCTTTCCCGAAGCCATAACCTTGCTCTTTTTGATGCGGGATGATTGTCTGTGAAAACGTCAATTTTTCTATGCAGTTCAATTCCTTTTCTTATCCTTTCCGGATAATTATTGAGTGCGAGTTTTCCTTTTACATGGTCACCTATCAGGTTGCCGGTTAGTATTTGCGCATCGTCGAAAGAGAGAAGTGCATGACCCAGATAATTCATTGTAGCGAAACTACAATTTTACTCTTGCATCCCTTGTTCATTGAGGTCTTTTAAAGCGTGGTTCAAGGCTTTCAGTTCAAACAGCAACTTATCGAGATATAGCATTTGATGCAATGAAAGTTCAAAAGGAGAACGATAATTTTTTATCAGCGTGAAATCCGTGGCGTGGCTTTCTGGGTTTAGTCTCTTTATCTCCTCAAGATTTTTCTCAAACCAAAACAGGCACTCATTGATTTTAGATTGCTGATCATCGGTTGCTCTTGTCTCCTCAATATTTCTGCTTTCTTGTTCAAGATGAATATTGTTTATCTCCCGCGTGATGCGCACGTTATGGGTGATGGCCTGATAAAAAGCAATATAAGGTCTTTGACGAATAGCAGGCTCCTGCATATACCGTATGAAGCTATCAAACACATTACTGTTCTTTGATTCTGCACTACGTTTGTTCTTTGTCCAATTAAGCGTTTTTTCAGTAAAAAAGCTTGCGAGAAAATACTGGTAATTACAATGAATGGCGTTAGTAAGATGAATAGGCAGCCATTTCCTATCCCAGCTTGGAAGCAACACAAATCCTGCAGCTATACCCAGGGCTGCACCCGCAGTGGTTGAAAGTGCGCGACTCATGATAATGCTGTAGTCAGCTTCTGCCTCCACTTCAAAAAGCAACACAAGACTAACGGTAATAAAGAACGCTGCTACGGAATATCGCTTACTGATAAAATAAACCATGCAGACCGAAGAAATAAAGAGCATAATCTCATGTGCATACACACCTACGGGAATTCGAATTAACAAACCCGCGAAAATGCCACCTGCTATAGTTCCCACCACACGATCAATTGCCCGCTTTAGCGTAGCGCCAAAATAGGGTTGTACTACGAGCAGCACTGTAAAAGGAATCCAGTGACCATAATCAATGTCCAGCCATTTGG
The DNA here is from genome assembly GCA_937870855.1 of uncultured Taibaiella sp. GTDB lineage: Bacteria > Bacteroidota > Bacteroidia > Chitinophagales > Chitinophagaceae > JAFIGV01. Next base: position 639 of record CALMWT010000181.1, on the reverse strand, counting down.
ATAAAAACATTGCCGCTGCCGCCGCTACTGCACTACGCAGCGCATAGCGTGTAGTAAAGGTGTTAAGACGAAACAGCAACTTTGTATTTCTCCACCAGTGTACAGGATGCAGCACAAGTAATGTTTTCAATAAAGAGTAAGAACGAAAAACGGGAACGTCTTCTATTTCATGTAGCCGGTTGATGCCAGTTTCCAGTAAGCGCTGGGTTCGTTCCAAAAGTTGTATTGCTCTTTCAAACTGCGATTTATATTGAAAGTCGTCCGGTAAATTATGTTCTTTCAATAAAGCAAGATGTTTTATGAAACGGGTAACTCTTGAACCTAACAACAATTCTTCCTCCGGTCGTAGCAGCACTACATACACTGCCATCCTTTGAAATGCTTCTTCAAGAGTATGCAGCACGTTATAAAGTTTTAAGCGTAGTTCTTCCGGCACATCTTTGAGCTTCACATTTTCCAGTTCGCCACTTATTGCCTCCAGGTGTGTTGCCACTAATGCTGTAGCTTTTCTCAACTGCGCCAATTGATAATTCTCTTTCTCCTTTTTGCTTACCTGATGCGCCATCTTCTCGTAAAACTGAAACGAAGCATCTATGGCAGCACGCACTTCTCGCTCTTTTTCATAAATACCTTTTACAG
>CALMWT010000180.1 GCA_937870855.1 uncultured Taibaiella sp. | reverse complement strand
TTGCAGCACTGTTGTTGTATGGATTACCCGTACAGCCACCGTTTACAGTAAGCATAACCGCACCGCTTGCATTGTTGTTAATAATGAATGGAGTGCTTGCCCATGCTGAAGTAGAAGAACCGCAATTAGTACGAACGTGCAGGTAGTAAGTCATAGACCCCGTAGTGAACGTTGCGCCGGTAACAGATGTAGTTGTAGTAGTAGTGCCAGAAGTAGGAGCAGTACTACTTGTTGTAATTGCATATTCATAACCTACCGCACCAGTGGAAGCATTCCAGCTAATGTTTGCGGAAGAAGAACCAACGTTGTTAACTGCAAGACCTGTTGGAGTAGGACACGCAGACGGAGTAACGATAGTTACCCAGTAGTCATGAGTTTCCCCGTAGTAAATATTTGTGCAAGGATCAATTGCTGTAGCACCGCCTAATACAGAATATCCAAGACGAACACGCATCTTATGCGTACCAAGGACAGCGTTGGTAGGAAGTGTGATGTTAAATGGAGTCAGTGTAGTTCCGAAACCAATCGTACTACCAACAGATCCTACTGTATCTGAAGCACCAAACACACCATCGTCTCCAAAGTCAATCCACATCTTAGCATACTGACCGCTACCATAGTTTGAGTTTATCTGACCAGCATAGGTCATACCTGGTGACAACTGAACATTCGTTCCTGCGTAAACAGTATCCCATGCGGGAGTACCACTACAGCCCGTATTCAGGTCATTGATCATCGTACTGTTTTCACCATTTAAAATGAAACTATTGATCAGGTCACTGGCACTACAGCCCGCTGTATAGTCAGGTACACAATAGCAACCCATTGGTGGGTTCATCAAAACTGTAAAACTATTGGATGTGGCTGAAAGATTACCATTCGTACAAGTAATGGTGAGTCTATATTGGGTTGCCACAGACTGTCCGACAACAACATATGAAGGATTCGTAGCTCCTGTAATATTTGACCATCCAGTACCTGTATTAGACTCCCATTGATATAGCATACCAGAACCAACAGTGTAAGCTGTATCCGTTATAGTGAAGCTGTTTCCAAGACAAATTCCGGCAGGTCCAAATGCTGTACCAGCGTTTGGTTGACCAGTGCAAGGCAATGCCTGGATTACAGTTAGCAGATAATCTTCTGTCTCATACCCATTACCATTATTAAAACATGCATCACCCGCGGCGAACAATGGAGTAGCACTGCTACCTGTATAACCCATTCTGAAACGCAAGCCAGTAAGACCCACTACAGACGTTGTAGGAATGATAAACGAGGCAGAATAACCAGTACCCGCTGCATTCGGTGTCATCACAATGTACTCGGAGGTGTCAAAGCTTCCATTACCATTATAATCAATCCATGCAGAAACAGGATAACCTGAATAAGCTGCAGTAGCATTTAATGTGTACTGTATTCCCTGATTAAGAGATGTAGTAGTAGAAGTAGTGGTTGGATAAGCTTGAGTGTAACCACCAGATATGTTTGCACCAATACCTTGAGGTGAGGTATAATTCAAAGTGGTACCAGTAATGCTTACATTGGTTAAGTAATTATAACCATAAGTATGAAGCGTTGTGTTTGTAAGTGGTGAGCAATAACAAAGGTAAAACTGGCTCATGCCTACTGCTACAATGTTGGAATATTGTGGAGTACCGTTATTACATGTCACTTGCAATCTGTAATCCATAGCAGAAGTAATGCCCGACGTTACAGTATAAAATGGGTTTGTTGCCCCAACTATGTCGGTGAATGTATTCATACCCGCGGGAGAAGACTGCCATTGTGTTACAATTCCTATTCCTACTGTGTATGCAGTATCGCTTAATGTAAATGCTATGCCTGAGCATACGCTACCTGGTCCCCAAGCATTACCGGCTGAAGGAGTACCGCTACATCCTGCAGGAGCCAAAACATCTACAACGTAATCCTCAGTTTCATAACCATTAGGATTATTAAAGCAAGCTTGATTTGCGTTGTATAGCGAGCTATTTGTTCCTGAAGAATAACCCAAACGGAAACGCAACCCGGTAGGGCCTTGCACACTATTCGGACTTATAGGGATAGAAAACGTACCTGTAAATACATAAGGATCACTAGTAACCGTCATAGGGATAAACTCAACACTGTCAAATGCTCCGTTACCGTCCATATCTAACCATGCAGATACCGGGTAAGGTGTGTAAGCTGTACTGTCCCAAAGAGTATAAGTAACACCTTGCACTAAAGTAGCGGTAGTATTACTTGTCGTTGGCCAAAACTTTGTGTACCCACCAGGTATAGTCGTACCAACACTTGGAGGAACAGACAAATTATCCACAGCAGTGTTCAATATTTTGGCGCGTATCATGTAGTTGTAGCCATTTGTATGCAAAGTTGTAGCCGTATTTGTAGGCGAACAATAGCAAATGTAGAACGGACTTACAGCAACAGATGCCATCGTAGAAACATCAAATCCTCCACCATTGGTACAGGTAACAATTGCCTGAAAATCGGTAGCAGAAGTAAAACCTGGCGCTGCTGGGTTGTAGGAATAATTTGCCGTTGTAGCTCCTGTTATATTGCTCCATACACCGGCTCCTGCAGGCGACTCTTGCCATTGGATAGTTAAGTTGGCTGCATTACTATAACCAGAAAGCGATAACTGAACCGGTGAGTTTGCACAAACACTTGTAGGCGCTGACGCAGTTCCCGCAGTTGGTGTACCAAAACAAGCAGGTACTGAAAATTCATAAGCTCCAACATCGGGAGTCAATAAATTACGAGTAGTACCTAAAAAGTCTGTAGCAACACCTACACCAGCATCTCCTGCATTATCAATCATAGCGCCTTGTGGCGTAAAATTGGATGTAGCAGGCGATACAAATAAAGGATCGTCACTTACACTGTTTGTATCTACGCCTTGTGCTTTCCACTGAGCCAGCGTTGTGGCACTAGTGCTTGTAGAAGAGTAATAACCAAGGTAGCTAACACCACCTGCTGAATTGATGTAGAAGTTGTTGTAGTTTGAATTCTTTCCGGTACCGGAATAGTACACTGCATACTTAGTACCGGTTCCTGGTTGGGTGATGGCGATGTTGTTGTTCCTAATTGCCATACCTACAGTACCCGACGCATAAAGTCCATAAACAGTACCCGCCGTTGTGTTAGGCTCTGTAAACGCTACTGTGTTGTGAAACACGCGCATGTTACTACCACTCAAATAGATACCGTAATATCCACCGGTAGGCGTTCCATTAAATTGACCTACCACGTTATTGATAAAACGGTTGGGCGCTGCAGTAGTACCCGCAGACAAACAATAAATACCATAAGCAGTACCCGTATTGGTAGTTGCTCCACCATGTGTATTTCTTATAAGATTACGCTCAATTAAAGCTCCGGTAGTTCCGGTAGTGTTGTAAATTCCATAGAACGTAGTGAGTGATGTTCTCGTAGGACGTTCAATAGTATCTCCAACCGCCTGGAAGTTCGACTGATAATAAGTATAAATACCGTAGCGATAAAAATCACGAACTACGCTGTTTATAATCTTATTGTTGTTGTTAGCTCCAGAAGAATTACCATAGAAATAAGCGCCATCATATCCGTTAATCAGTTTACAACCATTCACGGTGTTTCCATTTCCGGAAAGACCGGTTGTAGAAACAGAAGTTGCACTACCACTAATGGAGAAAGGAACTGCGGTTGTTGACGTAACGTTTGCATTCGTCATCATCGTACAGTTGTTGAATGTATTACTATCCGCCTGATTCCAAAGATGCACTACCAATGCAGTGGTAGTAGTTCCTCTGAATACAAAATTGTTGAAAGTAAAATGATCTGCACCATTCAACCCCAATGTATGCGGCGCTGAAGATGTACCTGCAAACCATAATGTATCATTACTACCGTTAAACGTTACCGTCTTTGTAGAGTTTGTTCCTACGGTAGATGGTATCATTATCTGCTCATTAAATGTAGTATTTGGCGCAAGGTTGAAAATGATATTGCCGCCTATACCGCAACTAATAGCACTGACAGCCGAGGCAATAGTGGTAAAATTAGTAGCACTTGCAGCCTGTGAAGGATCAATTGTATAAGTACCAGCCGGGAAGAGAGCAGGAACAGTAACCAATACTGGGTTCGACCATGAAGAGTCGGTACCACATTTCACCTTAGCTCTAAAATATAATGTACTTGTTGCTACAATATTTTGAAAAGGAGAAGGCTTAGCTGTATCAATTGCGGCCCATGGGCCAGATGTGGAAGTAGAAGATTCCCATTGGTAGCTAAGACCAGACGCAGCAGTGTTTCCAGTTAATCCTAAAGAAACTGTTTGACCATTACAAGGATTTGCATTTGTAGTAGTAGCAGTTCCAGCATTAGGAGTACCAGAACAAACAGTTGCAGGAGTAACGTCAAATTGAATTTGAGCTAAAGAGTTACCTGTGTAATTAGCCGTTGGTGGAGTTGCGGGATTTGGATTGGTGAAGTCATCGTAATACAAAATACCACGTGTACCTGTTGTTGGAGCAGTAGCGGCATAACTTGCCCACTGTTGTGTACAAGAATAGGCAGCTGTATTTTCATAAACAGCTACTACCAGATTGCTGGTACCATCCCAATAAAATGGAACAGGTAAAGTAAGTTCCATCCATACTCCTGAAGTAAGTGTACCAGGAATTGTACCAGTCCATACACTCGTCATAGCAGTTGTTGCAATCCACGACGATGAAGTAGCAAAACCACCATTAGTAGTATTACCTAAATAAACCGTCCAGTTGTTCCAATTTGCTGTAGAAACCATTGTCCCTCTTGGCATAAAACGAACTTTGTTAATAAACGAAGGTCCGTTTGCCCCACCTGTACCCAATTCAGATGCGAGATAAATTTGCTGACTATAATTATAGCCATAGCATGAATAAATTGGATAGTAATCAATGTTCGTTGTTCCTGAACCTACCTGAACTGTAATCTGCGCATGCGCATAATTCCCAATCATGGATAGCATCAGTAACAAAAACACATGTCTGCACCTTTGTAAAAGTTTACTTGTCATGAGTAATTAATCTAGAATAACGCCTACTCTTTATAGGATTTTCGGCTTCCTCCTTTTGTTCTTAGTCCAATCGCAGTAAGGCACAAATCATTTCCAAAATCAAATCCAATTCACAACAGGGTATCTTGTCAGGTCAATCAGTATTACCACACGCATAAAATATTGTTTCCACTATAAGGTCAGCAATTTAGGAAAATCTTCACACAACTAATAATTTGCTTTAAGTTTTTCTTTAAAAATAAAAAAATCCCGACATCGCCGGGATCCTTAAAAAAATAGTTGCTTTAGTTTGGCGAATTTCCACTGATGGAAGAAACATACCGGGATTTGTTATCAAGGTTATCCACCACAGGCGAGCTTTCTATCAGTCCATTTACATTTTGTTTCCAAAGCTGATCTCCATTAACCGGATCTACACAAAACAAATATTTCTCGTGAGTTCCGAAATACAATCTGTCATTAAAAACTAACGGAGAAGATTTGATAATTGCCTTTGTTGGAAACTGCCATTTCACCGAACCATCGAGTATGTTTATAGCATACATATTGTAGTCGTAGCTTCCTACAAATACTAATTGCACATTGCTTGCAGTATCGGTCTTTGCCCAAAAGGTAGGCGATGATAAAATGCGGTCGCCGGTTTTTACTTTCCATCTTTCTGTAGCGCTCGAATCATCCACGCAATAAACATAGCCATCGTCGCTGCCAAATACGGTTACACCTCCATAGCTCATAGGCGAACTCTGCACTATTCCCCCTGTTGCATATTGCCAGTTCACCAAACCAGTATTTACATGAAGGCAGTACATATTCTTATCGCCGCTTCCTACAAATACATAGCCTGAGTTGCTCGTAGTAGGAGAAGAATGCACTGGCCCGCCTGTGGTAAATTCCCATGCTTTTACACCGTCTTCTTTGTCGAGGGCATATACTTTGCCATCATAGCTTCCAAATAAAATAAGAGTGTCGTAAAGCGTAGGAGATGAATATACATTTCCGTCGGTAGTAAATACCCACTCCATTGTATCGGCAGTGGCATCGTAGGCATAAAGCGTATTTGTATTTCCGGTACCGATGTAAATGTAGTCGTTGCCATCTTTACCTTTTTGCTCGCCGTAAGGAGAGGAAAGCAGTGTGCCGCCAATGTTAATCTTTTTTACCAACGTACCGGTTTTTGCATCCAGCTTATGGATAAAACCATTTTCAGCTACTACAAATAATTTGTCGTTGAGCACCAGTGGCGATGCCTGAATATTTGCACCCGCATAATATTCCCATTTCTTTTGTCCGGTTACCAAATCAAAAGCATACAAAAACTGATTCTGGCTTCCGATGTAAACAGTAGAAGTATAAACGGGTGTAAATGGTTCGTCTTTGCTGAAATCCTTTTTACAAGAAGTTGTAAACAGGGCAACGGTACCAATAAGTGCAAGGAGCAAATTCGTCAGACGTAGCTGCATGATGCTGATATTAAAAGTTGTTAGTAGTGCAAAATAGGGGTTTTCATTTTTTATTGCAACAGGAGAAATAAAAATCCGGTCATCAATAGACCGGATTTGCAATTGTATGGTTGGCTGGTTTCGTTAAGCCATCATTTTTTCTTTCTGCCTCTTTATCTGATTCACCATAGAATCGAAAGCACGATCGAACGACTCCTCAAATACTTTGCTGCTGTGTTTTACAAAATAAGAATGTTTGGGCACATACACTTTTATCTCGGCTACCTTATCCTTAATCTGCTGCGAAAGGTTGTCGAGTTTTAAATAAACCTCCACTCCAATAATGTGATCGTTGAATGTCCTCATCTTTTCCAGTTTCGCGTTCACATGTTCGATCAGTTTGCTGTCTGCATCGAAGTGCACCGTTTGAATTTGCACGTTCATAGTTCCTATACATTTTATGGTTAAAAAATACTGCTTCACCCTCGCGGATGATTCAGCTTATGGATCTCTTTTAGTTTGTCAATGTTATTGTGGGTATAAACCTGGGTAGCCGCAAGGCTGCTGTGCCCCAGTAAATCTTTTATTGCTTGTATGTTTGCTCCATTATTTAGCAGGTGGGTTGCAAATGTGTGGCGCAGCACATGCGGACTTTTTTTCTTCACTGTTGTAGTAATATTCAAATAGCTTTTCACCACTCTGTAAATATACCCTGCATACAAAGGTTGCCCGCTTTCCAGCACCAGCAAATGATGAATGTCAGCATTGCCTATGCCTTTTTTCTCTTGCAAATAATCTCGGAGCGTATCGAGCAACATAGGGCTTACCGGCAGCAATCTTTCCTTATTTCCTTTTCCTATTACCCTTATTTGTTTCAAGCTCCATTCAATACTATTTTCCTTCAGTTCAAGCAGTTCATTTCTGCGCATCCCGGTCTGGTAAAGCAATTCGCAAATCAGTCGGTCTGTAAAACCTTTAAAGCCTTCTTCAAATTGCACTTCTTCAAGCAATCTGTCCGTTTCATTTTCTTTAAGATAAACAGGCAAACGCTCCGGCAAACGCAAAGCATGGAGTTGGGCAACGGGGTTTTTCGTTACGATGGTAAGCCTTAAAAGATACTTGTAAAAAGAATTTAGGCTGGAAATTTTGCGGTTAATGGTTCGTGCAGTTTGTCCGTCGTCTTTTATATCTGCCAGCCAGCTACGGATAATAAAATGGGTGATTTGCAACAGGTCGCAATCTGAATATTTTTCTGCAAGATAGTTTTGGAATTGACAGAGGTCTGTCTCGTAAGCCGTAATGGTGTGTTTAGAGTATCTTTTCTCAAAACGCAGGTATCGTAAGAAATCATTTATCCTTTGCTCTAACACCATAAGTAAAAAAGCCTGGTCTTGTAAATATAGGAATTTACAAGACCAGGCAAAAGTTATTTTTTAAGAGTAAACTCTTAATCTTCGATCTTTCCTGAAACGATCTGTTGCTTATAAACAGCCTTCAGTATTTCGGTGCGACGACGAACAGATGGCTTAATGAAAGCCTGACGTGCACGCAATTGATTTAGTGTGCGCGACTTTTCATACTTCTTCTTGTACTTCTTCAGCGCCTTGTCAATATTTTCGCAGTCTTTAGAATCAATGATCAACATAATTATACCCCCTTTTGGTCAATTTTGAGGACGGCAAAGGTAAGAACTTATACGAGTTGGCAAAATTTTCTAAAATAAAAATTCATTAACTCCTCGAATCTACAACAGTAGAAATTTTATGAGCGCTTTCAACTTGTGCAATACACTGTTGCTGCCACTTATCTACAACAGTAGAAATTTTATGAGCGCTTTCAACCGTTAACCGATGCTTGCGTATATTTCTTTATCTACAACAGTAGAAATTTTATGAGCGCTTTCAACCACACAGAGAGGGCGCACCATCATTCGTATCTACAACAGTAGAAATTTTATGAGCGCCTTCAACCTAATTTGAAGGTCTTTATCATTGTTTTTATCTACAACAGTAGAAATTTTATGAGCGCTTTCAACCAAGACCTCGCTACTACGCTTGGCATTGATCTACAACAGTAGAAATTTTATGAGCGCTTTCAACCCTAATAGAGTTTTGGAATGCTACCATCTACAACAGTAGAAATTTTATGAGCGCTTTCAACTCATAATCTGTCAAAATTGCTCGTATTATTAGCGGACACTTTCTCAAGCCGCTTTCTTTTTACATTCCGTATGCCACAAAGACGCATTTTCATTGTCTCCAGCGCTCAATTTTTTTATTAAGACTGAGGTTTGCAAGTTTCTCTCAAACTATGAGCAAATCATCCTCATTGTTTTTTGCATAGCCATATCTGGTGATCTTGCATTGCTTACTCATTTCGAAAATGACGATACTATCCGTTTGCGAAAAACGATGCTCAAAATTGGTTTTGATACCCAGTGTAATGATCTCGATTATCCTGTCGCTATTCCTTATTTCAAAGACCGAATATTGTAATCTGCCACCGAATTTACTGAGATATTTTGAAAACTTAGTGCGCAGCTTATCGTTCGATATATCATAAGACACTATCAGCATATTCTGGCTTTTTCATTTTTCAGCATGAACTTGAAACACCGGATACTCCTCAATCGGTTTGCTTCTCATAAAGCATCTGTAATATTCCTGCACATAGCTAAATATGCTTTCCTTATGTTCAAGAATGCCCTGCATCAGCCACCGTGTGTAATCCTTATTCTTTTCTATCTTTAACAGATACTGTCCTCTGTCCTGCTTAAAATCTTCCAACTTTAGTTGTCCTAATCCCCAGGCTTTCCGCACTTGCTTATCAACAATGCAGCGAAACGGCTCTACAAGATCACAAACCAAAGATTTGCGCTGATAAAAACAACGGTGATAAACTCCCTGATAAACATCAAAGCCATAAAGGTGCGTCATGCTTTCTATGAAATTGAATAAGTAGGTGTAGCCAATGTCTAATGTGGTGTTTATCGGATCTATCTTAGTACGTGGTCTGCGGCTCTGCCAGTTCATATCACCATACCAATGGCTGAAGAACAAACGGGAAGCCACACCTTCGTGGCCAAGCACAGATGTTAGCTCCGGTGCCGCATCAAGCTGTTGTACATAAACATCAAGATTTGCTATCGCCTCTTTCAATGTCAAAGATTTTTTCCTAAGGGTGTTGAGCAATGCGCGTTGATTGGCAATCTTGTTTGCCACCAGCTTTTTTGCTATGCTGAGCCCGCTGTATTCATATTGCTTTTTGCGAAGAAGAAAGTTGCCTTCGGTAGCGGCGCACCAGATACCATACAGCTTGTGACTGTAGGACAACAGGTAGATCGAAAAACCAAATTTGCGGCTGCGCTCCAGAATGCCGGAAGTAATCGTTGTGTGACCTACTATCCACACCGAAAAGATTTTGTAGCAGGTAGCCTGCATCACTATTTCGTCTTCCTTGTCTTTGATGAGCAGGTTGTCGTTGCGAAAAGAAATTTTCTGTCCTTCTGCTGCAAAGCAGATAATGATTTGCTTTTGGCGAAAATCAGGTAAGCTTAACATAGGTAGCCGTTGCACAACCCGCCTCCAAAAACTTACCGAGTTCTATTAGCGGGTTT
>CALMWT010000179.1 GCA_937870855.1 uncultured Taibaiella sp. | reverse complement strand
TTTACAATGTTCGTTTGCTGAATGATAGTTGTGTTGTACTGCGGCCCACGCCAGTAAGAATGATAGTTAGAACTGTAAATGTGCTGGTAAGGAATGAAAGTCCACCAATCGTAAGGCGAATAAAATTGGTTGCCAAAGGATATATTGATATTTACTCCGGGGGCCATTGGTGCCCAACCATAATAACCGCCACCTTGTCTCCAGTCCACCCAGGCCGGTCCCCATTCATTACCCGGAATCCAAACCCAACCATAGTAGCTATCGAATGTCCAGCGACCGTAGTGGAAAGGAGCCCAGCCCCAATTGTAACTTGAAAGCCAGGTATTTCCATATTCGGTCATAGCCCAACGTCCATTTGTATAGTAAGGGCGAAAATCATTACCAACTTCCGGTGCCCAAACATATCCATATTCAGGATCGTCAATCCATTGTCCGTAAGGAGAAAGCTCATCGTAGAACATTTGAAATGAAACGGATGCTCCGGGTTGTGCTTTTGCTTGTTGTGATGCGGTTGTAATAGCAAACAGACCTACAATAGCCGTGTATACCAACCATGTGAAAATTCGCTTCATTGTTTTACAGTTTAGTGGCATAATGCTAAAAGCAGTCCCGCTTTTGTTAGCATTACGTTAAGACATTTTAGTAGAAATGCCTTGATTGATAATGAAGGCAATAACGCTGGCATCATTCTTTGAAAATCTGAGAGAGGAATGAAGTGTTACCTTTAAAATTCAATCATTCAAAAACAGACAGATCATGGAAGCGAAAAAGAAAACGCTGGTGCTTGGGGCATCAGAAAATCCAGCCAGATACAGCTACCTCGCCATAAACAAGCTCGTTACGCATGGACATGAAGTGGTTGCCATTGGTAATAGAAAAGGGAAAGTAGGGGATGTGGAAATAACAACAGAACAAATGCCCATGCAGGATATTCATACCATCACACTCTATCTTAATCCCACCAACCAAAAACCCTACTATGACTATATACTTTCGCTAAAGCCCAAACGAATTATTTTTAACCCAGGTACAGAAAACGGAGAATTGGAAAGAAAGCTGTCAAGTAGCGAAACAAATGTACTTGAAGCATGCACTTTGGTAATGCTAAGTACCGGTCAATACTAAGCTTTTAGGCTAAAGGAAAAAATACGGTAAACGTGCTGCCTTTGCCAATGGCGCTATCCACTTTTACTTTACCACCATGCGCCTCGGCCATAGCTTTTACATAGCTAAGTCCTAATCCAAAACCTTTTACATCATGCAGGTTGCCGGTATGTGCGCGATAAAATTTCTCAAAAATGCGCGCCTGTGTTTCTTTATTCATTCCAATGCCATTGTCTCTCACACGAATTGCCAACATGCCACTTTGGTTTAGTGTTTCTACCTCTATGCTCGGCTGGTCTTTTGAATACTTTATTGCATTGTCCAGTAGGTTGAAAACAATATTGGAGAAATGAACATCGTCGGCTTTTATTAAATGACGCTGTGCTGCAAGTTTTAGTGTCAGCGTTCCGTTTCGTTCTTGTATTTGAAGAGAAAGATTGTCTGCTACTTTGTGAATAATGTCGTGACCATTCAAGGTTTGCAGGTTTAATTTTATTTCCTGCCGTTCAATTCGGGCAGCCTGCAAAATTTTCTCCACCTGTTTGTTCATCCTCTTGTTTTCATCTTTTATCATCGAGCAGTAGTAGCGTATTTTCTCTGTATCATGAATCACTTTTTCGTTCGTCAACGCATCTATAGCCAGCGAAATGGTTGCCAACGGAGTTTTCAACTCATGCGTCATGTTGTTTATAAAATCCGACTTTATCTCTGATAGTTTTTTCTGGGTAAACATTTGCCGGACAGTGAGTGCAAATGCAGAAATAATAATGATGGTAAAGATGATGGACGCAACAATAATCCAACCCATCTGCCGGATAATGTAATTGTTGCGCTCATCAAAATGAAGAAACAAAGTCTCTTTCGCAAAGAAGGAATTTTCAGGTATCAACTGCGCCTGAATTGCGGTAGTATAGTATTCACTCTTGAAGTTCTTCGAGGTGACGATTGGGTTTCTATAAATGTCGAGAATGCTGTACTCAAATTTTTCTTTTATGCCCGACCGTTTCACATTTGCAAGCACCACCTCATCAATATCCTCTGCTATATAAGTGGTAGAAAAACCTTTTAGCAAAAACAGTTTCGATTCTTCATTGGTGGGGTATTGACCTCGGATAGCAAAATACCGATCATAAAATTCATCTTTTATACGGTTGATGGCTGTGGCAATATCTTGTTCCCGCTGTTGTTTCCGAAGATTTATAGCCGTTCGTATCCACGACATCTGTATGAGTATAATGCCCAGTACAGAGAGCGTGATCAGTAAAACAATAACCGGAAAAACTTTTTTCATTCAACAACAAAAATGCGCAGGATTTTGTTTTCCTGCCATGATGCTAAAAGCGCAGCCAAAAATAATATACCAATGTACCGGAAATAATAATTGTACGGTGAAATGCCGCCAATGTTTTCCTAAAAAGAACTTTTTATTCCCACGGATATCTTTCTTCTGAACTAATTTACATCTTCAATTTCAAGTTTGAAAACCGTAATACGCGCTCAGCATCTTTCAAAGTCTTTCAAAGATTTTTCCGCAGTAACTGACCTTTCTTTTTCGGTAGAGCAGGGTGCAGTGTATGGATTTTTGGGTCAGGATGGTGCAGGGAAAAGCACCACCATGCGAATGCTTTTAGGATTGATACGACCCG
>CALMWT010000178.1 GCA_937870855.1 uncultured Taibaiella sp. | reverse complement strand
TTGCTACGGCTACTAACACCTTCGGATGTACCGATACAGCACATGCTTTAGTGATGCTAAGCCAGCCTTCAGTAGATGCAATGTCAAATCTCACTACCGTGTGCGCCAATAGTCCTTTCGACTTATCTGCTAACTTGCTCTATGCCGATTTCAATGGGGTGAGTAACAACTGGACTGCAATCAATAATTCCACAGGGGGTACGCCCGCTAATGGTGCATGGACTTTGAGAACCAGTCCTTACGTGTATGTAGGAACTACATTAAATAGTAATGATGCGTCACAGTTCTATTTTACCAATAGCGATGCACAAGGTTCTGGCGGAACAACGCACACAATTTTGAGATCACCTGCTATCAATACTACCGGCATGACTTCGCTTTCCCTTGATTTCTACCAATATTTCAGAGCGATAACAGGCGATAGTGCTAATGTGGAGGTTTCTACCGATGGAACAAACTGGACATTAGCCCAGGCATTTACAGCTACGGTAGGTGCACCTACAGCTTTTGCTCCTTCATCAGTAAGTCTTACAAGTTACATTGGCAACCCTTCTCTTTATGTGCGGTTGCGGTACAAAGCTGCGTATGGCTGGTATTGGGGCGTAGATAATATCAAAATCAGTGGTAATTCTACGAATACATTTGCATGGACTTCCAACCCTGTAGGTTATACATCTTCTACTCAAAATCCTACCGGAGTTACAGGAATGGATACAACCATTTATACGGTAACGGTTACGGATGCTAATACTTGTACCAGCACATCAAGTGTGACCGTAAATATTCAGGATCAAATTTCTGGCAACACCATCGGTACAATCCAAACGCTTTGTAGCGGATCAACACCAGCCCAACTTACTGGTGGTGTAGTTTCAGGTGGGTCAGGGACAAATACTTACTTATGGCAAAGCAGTACAACTAACGGAACAACTGGTTTTTCTGCGGCGACCGGAACAAATAGTAATGCTAACTATTCACCTTCAAGTCTTACAGCTACTACCTGGTATCGTCGAATTGTAGCGTCTGGTAGTTGTGCAGATACTTCAGCATCGGTGGAAATAACAATTACGCCGGGCATCACTAATAATACAATCAGTGCAAGCCAGAATATTTGTAGCGGAAGTACACCAGCATTATTGATCGGTTCGACACCTGTTGGTGCGGGTGGAACCTACACTTACTCATGGCTTAGCAGCACTACAAATGCAAATTCGGGTTTTGTTGCTGCTTCGGGTACTAATACGGCTATTGATTATACGCCTTCAGCACTTACTACCAACACATGGTATAAGAGAGTAGCCAATTCAGGAACTTGTTCAGATACCTCTGCCGCCATTACCATTAATGTCTCAATGCCGATAACAGGTAATAACATCAGTGCTTCTCAGTCTATTTGTCTTGGAGGTATTGTGGCACCATTCACCGGAAACATAACCGGAATTTATGACGACCTTAATGGTATTACAGGCACAGGAGGTCTTACTACCGCCAGTCTTCCTTTAGGTTGGACAATGACATTGAATCAGGGAAATCTTGCTACAGGTTTCAATACAAACAGCTATGGAAGACCGACACCAAACGGGGCGATAAGAATTAATAACTATAGCGTGAGCAGTGGGAATGTTGCAAGAATGGATACAAAAGCATTTGGACCTTCCGTATCGGGTGATAGCCTACGCTTCGATGTAGCTTATGGTGCTTATGAAGATGGATTCGGGCCGTATTCTGATACTGTCCGCATTTATACAACTTCTGGCTCTGGCTATACTTTGTTGAAGCAATACGTGACAGGTCTTAATATTGACACTTCAGAGAATGGTGTGAATACAGCTGCGTTTAGCACTGCGGCTTTTGTGCCAACAGCTACCCAATGGACCAGGAAAAAACTTTCTTTACCCACAGGTACCACCAATGTGCGTTTTGAATTTGCATCAGGTTTTGGTAACAGAATGTACTTAGACAGAATTCAGGTTGACAGTGCAATGTTCACATGGTTAAGCAGTACCACCAGTGCAACAAGCGGCTTTACACCTGCAAGTGGTGTCAATACCAACTCAGGCTATAACCCGGGAGTAGTAACACAAACTACCTGGTATCGCCGCGTAGCCACTACAGGTGGGGCATGTGCACCGGATACATCGGCAGCAGTAGTCATCAATGTTTCTTCTCCAATAACAGGCAATACCATCAGCGCAAGCCAAACAATCTGTAGCGGCAATGCACCATCGCTTTTGACGGGTACTATGACAGGAATATATGATGACCTGGACGGATTAACAGCAACTACAGGTCTTACAACTGCCGCGCTTCCTACAGGATGGACAATGGCTTTAAATCAGGGCAATCTTGCTACCGGCTTCAACACAAACAGCTACGGAAGGCCTACACCAAATGGTGCCATAAGATCGAATAACTATAATGTAGGTTCGGGTAATATTGCAAGGATTGACACTAAGACGTTTGGCCCTGCTAAATCCGGTGACAGCTTACGGTTTGATGTGGCGTATGCAGGTTATGACGATGCCTTCGGACCGTATGTAGATACGCTGAGAATTTACACCACTACAGGTTCTGGCTACACGTTGCTGAAGCAATATACTACCGGGCTGGTAGTAGATACATCGGACAACGGCATAACCACTGGGAACTTTGTTACTGGATCATTTACTCCAACCGCAACTCAGTGGGCACGCAAAAAACTGGCATTACCATCAGGAACCACAAATGTTAGATTTGAACTTGCTTCGGGCTTTGGAAATTCAATGTACATTGATAGAATACAGACAGACAGCGCAATGTTTACCTGGCTGAGCAGCACAACAAGTGCAACTACAGGCTTTACAACAGCCACCGGAAATAATAGCGGTTCAGGCTACGCACCGGGTGCATTAACTCAAAATACCTGGTACAAGAGAGTGGTAAATACGGGAGGCGCTTGTCCATCCGATACTTCAGTTGCTATTCAGATCACAGTAAATACGGGTGCAATTATTACTGCTCAACCAGCGCCTACAGTTGCGGTTTGTTCTACAAACACCATTATGCTAAATGTAGCTGCAACCAATGGTCTGGGTTATCAGTGGTATAATGGAACCACCTTATTGTCTAACAGTGGCAATGTAAGTGGGGCGACTTCGGCAAACCTTCGGGTTACAAATGCAGCCACCACCGATGCAGGAAATTACACCGTAGTAGTTACCAGCGCGGTAGGTTGCGATAACGACACAAGCAACAACAGTACAGTGACGGTTAACTCACTTGGCGCAACGCTTGCAGCTAATAATGCGAGTGCAGTCTATGTTCATTCCGATGGAGTTACCAATCTTTACACGGATGCTTCCTGCAATCCTATTTTGAAAATACAGGACGTGACAGGAGGCAATACTTTAGGAAGCGTTGCTACAAATGTTGTTGTTCCCACTTCTGTGCAAAATGCACCCAACGGACAAAAATATTTGCCACGGTATTACAATGTGACCCCAACGAGTAACGGCGCAGCAACTGTAACACTTTATGCGCTACAGTCCGAGTTCACAGCTTACAATAACGCCCCCGGTTCTTACCCTGCTATGCCTGCAACAGGCAGCAACAGTGATCCGAATATTGGAAACATCCGCGTTACCAAATATGCAGGTAGTCCTTTTGTAGGTGGTGGAAGCGCATTGCTGATCAATCCTTCATCCGTAACCTGGAACAGTACAATGAACTGGTGGGAAATAACTTTCCCGGTAACAACGTTCAGTTCATTTTATATCCACACAGGCACACTTGGCCCGCTCGCTATTGATATTGAGCATATCAGCGCAGTGAATGTAGGTAGTCGCAATCGTGTGGATTGGATCACAGCTCATGAAGTAAATGCCGAAAAATTTGAAGTAGAAAGAAGCCTTGACGGTAAGAACTTCGAATACATCGGCACTGTAATGGCGAAAGGGGAAGCATCTAATTACAGTCTATGGCATGAACTGCCATTTGAAGGTTTAAATCATTACAGACTGAAAATGATAGATAAGGGTGGAAGGTTTGAGTACAGTAAAACGGTGAATGCTGTGGTAAGAACTAATGGTGCATTTGTTGTTCAGGCTTTCCCGAATCCCGTAAGCGATAAGCTAACAGTAAGAGTGAACGGAAAGATGAGTGCGAATGCTTACATCTTCCTTACCGACATGGCAGGAAAGCTCATTATGCAACAAGAAGTGACCGATACAGAAACAGTGATAGATATGAATAGCGTAGCGCAAGGGGTTTACTTCATGAAGTATATTGATGACAAACACAGCCAGACGATAAAAGTGAACAAGAACTAATTGAATTTTCAAATTTTAAGCGGCTGACCAGCAATGGTTAGCCGCTTTTGCATTGAGGTTGAAGGAGAAAAGCTGAATGGTGGATGAAATATGCTACTCGTGTGACAACGTTTAACAAGAGCAGAAAGCGAAGCAACCTACTGTGTCAGATTGCTTCGTCATTACGCTACGCTGCATTCCTCGCAATGACGTGAGGGAGCTACGCTTCCTTCCTCGCAATGACGTGAGGGGGAGCTACGCTTCATTCCTTCCAATGACGGGTTGGAATGCGCTTTATTCCTCCCATGATGCAAGGGACGTAACCGCTACTCGCGTCATTGCGAGCGGACAGCGAGGAACGAGCAGGAAGCGAAGCAACCTACTGTAGATTGCTTTGTCATTACGCAGCGCTTCATTCCTCGCAATGACGCAAGAGGAAAGCTACACTTCCTACCTTCAAATGACGAAAAAAGCCTCGCAATAATTGCAAGGCTCTTTCGGGTTGTATTGAGATGATTACTTAGCTACTGAAAATTGAACTGCAACTGCGCCGCCGTCTTTAGTTTCAATAGTGTAGAGGTAGTTGCCATTAGAAAGGTTCCCAGTTGGTAAAACCATTTCTTGTACACCGGATGATAATCCAGTTTTAGCAATTGTATTGAGTGTGCGTCCGTTAAGATCGTAAACAGTAACAGTTACATCTGTAGGATTGCTGAGGGTAAACTTAATAGTAGTTTGGTTTACTGCCGGGTTAGGATAATTTCCGTGGAATGTTAGGTTTTTGTTTGAAATACCTTTTACATCTGTTGGGAAACAAGTAGGGCAGCTAAGGCGAATAATTGGGAAGATAACCTGATCGCCACCATTCGTTATTCCTAAATCGAAAACGACTGATCTCCAAGCATTAGAAGGATCCTGAATAAGGTTTCTTGCACTTACTAATGTATCTCCTGTACCTGGTTCAAGAGTATAGGTACTGGTGCCTCCTGTTTGTGTACTTCTTAGTCCCACAGTATCACCACCGAGAGCAGCCCAATTATAAGAAACTGTGTAGCCCACATAAACGTCATAGGTCACTGCATTTAGAGGCGTAGTAAAATAAGTGGTTGTTCCCGCAGTAAGGCTAAGACCTGTAAAGGGTACCGTTCTTGAAGCTACGGCAGTGGCTTGGGGCGCACCTGAGATAAAAAATTTGCTTCGATTTGCTACAGCAGTTTTAGAATTGCTACGTTGCCAAACATTGAAGTTGACATTTTTGGTGCTTCCTGTTTGCACACGACCAAACCATCTTGAAAAAACTCCGATGATGTTATAAGTTGTGTCCTGAGGTGCTGCCGCATCAATGTTATTGTAACGGTAAAGTTGAGCAAAGCCCTTAAAACCTGCCACATTCGTTCCATAAAGTCGGCCGCTATCAAAGGGCACAGCATAATCCATGTTCAAATTGAGGTAAGGACCGTTGAACTGAGCTTGAGTGCCATAAAAAAGCGTGTCAGATAAACCCGTTGTCTTTTCGCTTGGACCACCATCTGATGGTACTAAGAAGCTAGCGTTAGAAATAGCAGGGGCTGATTTCACTGCTGTTTCCTGTGCATACGAGCTAATTGCCAGAATAGAGCATGAAAGCAGAAGTAATTGTTTTTTCATGTTTATTTTTTTGGCTAAGCTATCGGTTTTTAAGGAAGATTACAAAACGATTCTTTCCTATGATGTCATACTACTTTAATTTTTCCCGACAGCTAGTTGTAATTTTATCGTCTTCCCGAAGATTTACAGGGTTTAATAATTGAAGCGGATATGATTTTCTCCTCGAAGTTGATTGAAGATGCAGTGCATGAATTTTCCAAGTTGCCGGGTATTGGTAAAAAAACAGCCTTGAGAATGGTGTTGCAATTGATGAAAATGGAAAAGGAGCAGGTGGACGGTTTTACCGGAGCACTTTCGCGCATGAGGCATGAGATACAGTTTTGCGAACAATGCCACAATGTTTCCGATGGAAAGGTGTGCGCCATCTGTGCAAACAACCGCCGCAACAGAAGTCAGATTTGTGTGGTGGAAAGCATAAGAGATGTGATCGCTATTGAAAGCACACAGCAATATAATGGACTGTATCATTTGCTGGGCGGCATTCTTTCTCCTCTTGATGGTATAGGGCCGGAACAGCTTAATATTACCACATTGCAAAGCCGGGTAGCCAATACGGAAGTTGAGGAATTGATAATGGCTTTAAGTCCTACCATTGAGGGCGACACAACGGTGTATTATATCGCCAAGCAACTGAAAGACGTAAATGTTCGCATTACCACTATTGCAAGAGGAATTTCCTTTGGCGGAGAACTGGAATATGCAGATGAAATGACTTTAGCACGTTCTATTGCCAAACGATTGCCCATAGACAATTACGTAAGTCTGCACCATAAGTAAGTCACCAAGGGTGCATCCCATCGGCATGAAAGTGTTTTTAAAAGCGAAAGTTTGGGATGCGCGCGTTACAAATTAATAGTGCCCTCAAATACGAAAAGAGCAGGTCCTTTCAACACTACATTTATTGCAGCGTCCTCAGTGTTTTTATCAAAACTTACCTCAAGCTTTCCGCCAGGTGTTTCAATAGGAACTGAAAAACTCCCCGTTTTGTTTTCTGAAAAAGCTATTGACGCAGCAGTAACTCCCGTTCCGCAACTGAGGGTTTCATCTTCAACGCCCCGCTCATAAGTGCGCACGCGAATTGAATCTTGCAGACGCTGCACAAAATTCACATTGATTCCTTTTGGCTGAAACTGTTCTCTACTTCGGATTGCTCTGCCACTTTCAAACACATCTATACTGTCCACTTCTTCCACCCAACAGATATAGTGTGGTGAACCCGTATTTAAAATTACATGATCGTCTTTTCGGTCTATTTGGTTTACGTCCGTCATTTCAAGGCATACTAAGCCAGCAGCATTTATAGTTGCGTGGTGCGATCCATCAATCGCCAGAAAAGTTGCTTCGTTTTCAATTACGCCAAGTTGTTGTGCAAATGCAGTAATGCACCTTCCGCCGTTTCCGCACATCGTGCTTTCGTTGCCATCGGAGTTGTAATAAACCATTTTAAAATCATAGCCATCTTCCAGTTCCAGCAGCATCAATCCGTCTGCGCCAATGCCGAAATGACGATTACATAAAAAGGCAATCTGCGTTTCGGAAAAAGATAGTTTTTTCTCCCGGTTATCAATCAGAATAAAATCATTTCCTGTGCCCTGATATTTGTAGAAGTTGATCTGCATGTTTTATCTATTGCCAATGTATTGTTCCGCGCGCGAATTGCTTGCATCCGAACTTCCCCCATCAATGTAAAGATTAGCCCGCCAGTTCCGGTTGCGAATTTCTCCATTTACTGTGGTGTGCAACAAGCGATAATCGTTCGTTACCAATCCCGGTCTGTAAAACAAAAAAATTGCATTGCTTGCATTCGTCAGAGTGTTGTACTGCCAAACTTCATAAGGGTATGCATTGTTCTCATTGTTTACCACAATGCGTTCGGTGGGCGCACCATATTTCAGATAAATGGCACCGCGCTCGTTTTCATATCCTGCAAGCAGCGATGAACCAAAGAGTTTATTTACCTGTTTTACTTTTTCAGCATATTCTTTCCAGGCTGCCTCCGGGTTCGTTTTATTTCTTCTTGTCCAGAAATTATTTACAAAATAACGGGCGTATGTATCGTCAGGATTTTTGAGGAAGCCATTAATACTTGTGCGTTCATTTGGGTCGGCAATGGGTATCAGCATTTTCAAAATTGCTCTCAATTGCGCAGGCGTATATTTCCCCAAAAAACTTTTATTAAGGTTGAGATACGTGGTGGTTTCTACTTGTGTTTTTCCGGTAGCAGAATCGCCGGAAGTATTTTCCTCTGCCAACTGTTGCGGGTTTGCATTCAGCAATTGAAAGAACAGCGATTTTGAACTTACTTTTTGATGCTTGTCATTATGCACTAAAATATTGAGGTGATAATTTCCTGAGGACAGGGTGTTCAGAGAAAATTTTTGCTCAATGATCTGCACAGGCGCTTTTGGGAGTGTGTCTTTTTTTATAAGCCTGTTTACAGGCGGATCGAAGGATTTCTTCGAAATGAAAGCAGTGTAAATAAATTGTTCACTCGAGTCGTTGGAGGGTCGGTACAATTCAGCGTAATAGTGCAGGGTTTTGCGATGCTCATCAAGAAAGTTGGTAGCAAGTGGAATTTGCAAATGCCCGTTTCGCAGAAAAATATTTTGTTGGTCGGAAGCAATGATTGTATCTATCAGTTGAATATCGCTAAGTGTGGGCGCAGCAATTTCTTCAACCATAAAACTGTCGGAATAAACATATTGACTTGTAGGTTTCAATTCATCTGTAAACGTTATTTGCAACCGATACTTTCCTGGTTTTAACTCGTAGCGACGCAAGTCCATGATATTTTGCGAATAGAGCTGAACGCCTTCGGCTACGGGATTTGTAGCAAGGATGTAGTGTTCCTGCTTTGCAATGCCGGTGTCGTTGGTTATGATTATGCCGGTTTTTATCTTTCCCAAAAAGGCTCCGTTTTCCTTTGTGAAAAGCATGCTTCTCGGGTCTATTTGCCAATAGGTTTCGAGGTAGGGAGTAAATGTTTGATTAGCCGTTGGCGCGTAAAAAATATTTTTCATCACCACCGCCTGCAAGCCCTTAGCGGTGTAGTTTCCTAAAAGCAAAACAGATAATAGAATAATTGGAAAGAACAGGAATCTTTTTCTGGAAGTAAACGGCATTAATTGAAATTGTTGTTCTGAGGCGATTTAATCAGCTTTGCAAATTACTAAAACGCCCATTTACGAATCGTATGTCTTTTGTTATAAGTTCTCTTAATCCCTTTCCCAACATTGTGTGGTGGTGTCAGGTATTGCAAACGGAAAAGGTAGTTTTTGATGTAAATGAGCATTTTGAAAAAATGACTTATCGCAACCGCTACCATATTGCCGGAGCCAATGGATTGTTGAAGATGAGCATACCAATTCAGGGTGGCAGAGAACATAAATCGGCGATGGGAAATACAAGAATTGCCAATCAGGACAAATGGCAGCAACAACATTGGCGTACCCTTATTTCTGCTTACAGCAATGCGCCGTATTTTGAATTTTATTGCAGTGCTCTTGAGGAATTATTTATCAGAAAGTTTGAGTGGCTCGCAGACTTTAACCTTGCAACTATTCATTGGTTGAAGCAGCAATTGCAAATTTCTTTTGAAGAACAAAACACAAATGCTTTTCAAAAACAATATCCCGATGCTACCTGCGACCTGCGCAATTCTAAGTCCGAAACTCAGCGCTCACCATCTATCATTCACACTTCAACTTTCCAACTTTCCAACCTTCCAACGGTTCAACTCTACCAACAAGTATTTCAGGAGCGAACCGGCTTTTTGCCCAATCTTAGTTTGCTTGATTTGCTTTTTGCGGAAGGTCCTTATGCGCTGAAATGGTTGCGGGAAAACAGCAAGAGACTATTGGTTTAATTCGCTCTGTCCTTGCCGTGTTTTTTCATTTTCCACACACCGTACATCGCTTCTTTCACGATGCCTTTGGTCATTTTAGATTGTCCCTCGGTGCGGTCTATAAAAGTGATGGGCACTTCTTTGATCTTGAAGCCCAGCTTCCACGCGCGGTATTTCATTTCTATTTGAAAAGCATAACCGATGAACTTCACTTCATTAAGCGGAATGGTTTCCAACACTTTTCTTCTGTAGCAAACAAAACCGGCCGTTGGGTCGCTTACTGGCATAAAGGTGATAATCTGCGTGTACATGGCTCCGCCTTTCGAAATGAGAATGCGATCCCACGGCCAGTTTACCACTTTGCCACCTTTCACATAGCGCGATCCCACAGCCACATCCGCACCATTTTGACACGCTTCGTGCAGGCGCAAAAGATCGTCAGGGTTGTGAGAGAAATCAGCATCCATTTCAAAGATGTACTCGTAATTATTTTCCAGCGCCCATTTAAATCCAAGAATGTAGGCAGTGCCGAGACCCTGCTTGCCGGTGCGCTCTTTAAGATGAAGTTGTTCGGGAAACTGTTTTTGAAGATTTTTTACAATGGACGCGGTGCCATCGGGTGAGCCATCATCAACAATCAGCACATGGAAATTGCCCGGCAGAGAAAAAACCTTGCGAATGATTTTCTCCACGTTTTCCTTTTCATTGTAGGTAGGAATGATGACAAGTTTGTCCAAGTCCGGCAAAAATTAAAAGTTCCAAAATAGTCAATATTTAGGAACGGAAAGTTAAATGTTTGTAATAGAGTAATCGTCTTTACTGCGAATTCAGGATTGTTTCAATCCACTTTTTTGGAGTTTCATTCTGTTGAGAATCTCAGAGATTTTTTGCTTGGTGTGCAAAGGGAAATCCGCCTGCATCATCCAGTCATAATATTGAGGTTCGGAGTTGAAAATGTCTTCTACTTTCCGGCCTTTATGTTTTCCGAAATTGAAAACCGGATGACCATCTTTTACTACAATGCGCCGGGCATAATCCACATACTGATCTCCCGCAGTAAAATCGTGAAGTGACTTTACATCATGCTCCAAATCCATGTAGCGATCAAGCTGTGCTTCCAATACATCAATCGTTGCCATCACATCGGCTTCTGCACTGTGCGCATTTTCAAGTTGTTTGCCGCAATAAAAGTTTAGAGCAGCAGTAAGTGAGCGGCTTTCCATTTTAAAAAATATCTGCTGCACATCTATCATGTTCCGTTCAGTAAAATCAACATTTACACCGGCGCGCAAAAATTCTTCGGCAAGAAGTGGAATATCAAACTTTGCACTGTTGTAGCCGCCAAGGTCGCAATGCTTCATCCATTCGTATAAACCATGCGCTATTTGCTTAAAAGTGGGTGCATCCTTTACATCTTCATCATAAATGCCGTGAATTGCAGAAGACTCCGCAGGTATAGACATTCCCGGATTCAAACGTTTTACGTAGCTATCGCGGCTGCCATCTGTTTTCATTTTCACCATGGCAATCTCCACAATCCGGTCTTTTGCATGATCGGTTCCGGTGGTTTCAAGATCGAAGAATATGATAGGACGATTAAGTACAAGCTTTGCCATGGAAAACTATTTCTGCTGCGAACTTACATTTTTCCAGTCAATTCCATCGAAAGTGCCGGAGCTCATCAGTAGCAGACAAACAGGTTTTTCGGATGAGTTTACCAATTCCATTACTGCTTTTTCAAGGTCGGTTTTATTGTCAATTACCTCAAGCTCATTTCGCTCAAAATATTGCTGCACGTTGTCTTTTTCCAGTTTGGGTAAACCTTTTAAGGATAGCGCATGGTGGCTGAAATAAACAATGGCATTGTCGGCAGCATTCATACTACCGGCATACTCCAGAAGAAATTTTTCACTAAGACTGCTATAAGTGTGCAATTCGAAACAAGCAATTAACTGATGATGTTGATACGCTTCCTTCACTGCATCGAGCGTAGCTTTCAGCTTGGACGGTGCGTGTGCAAAATCGCGGTAGGCAACAATGTTTTCACCATGAAATATTTTCTCCAATCTTTTAGCCGCCCCGGTAAAATCGACAATGGCTTCGTAACATGCCTGGCGGTTCAAACCCATTGCTTCACAAACGGAAACTGCGGCTTCGAGATTGATGAGGTTGTGTCTACCAAAAACTGCAACTTTTACATTTCCTCCTTTGGTTTCGAGAATGGCTTCTCCATTTTCGTAACGGAACTTTGGCATCCTGTACGGAATTGCATTGAGATGTTTTCCTGATTTTTCAACAATCCGAATTACTTCATCATCTTCTGCATTGTAAAACATCGTGGACGATTCGGTCATTCCCTCCAGGTATTGTTCAAACTGGCTGCAATAATTTTCGTAAGTGGGGAAAACGTTGATGTGATCCCAAGCTATGCCGTTCAACACGCTGATATGCGGATGATAGAAAAATATTTTGGGTCTTTTTTCTACCACAGAAGCAGGATACTCATCGCCTTCCAAAACTATAACAGGCGCATCAGTCAACTGCACGCTTTGCTCAAATCCCGGCACTTTTGCCCCCACCAGAAAATCAAAATTGATGCTGTGTTTTTTCAGGATGTGCATTACCATCGAAGTAATAGTCGTCTTTCCATGACTACCTGCAATCACCACCCGTTGCTTGTTTTTACTTACCTCATAAACGTATTGAGGAAAGGAGTAAATGGGAATGTTCAACTCCTGCGCACGAACAAGTTCCGGGTTGTCGGCTTTGGCGTGCATACCGAGAACTACGGCATCAAGTTGTTGCGTAATTTTTTCAGGAAACCAGCCAAATTGCTTTGGCAAAATACCTGCATTTTCAAGGTTCGTTTTTGCGGGATCATTTATTTCGTCATCGCTGCCGGTAATAATATTTCCTTGTCTTTGCAGTGCCAGTGCAAGTTGGTGCATGATAGCGCCTCCCATGGCTATAAAGTGTATATGCTTCATTAATTTTCCTTAGCTTTACAAATCTATTACAGAGGTTTTATAGTTTGCAAAAAAGTCAATAATTATATGATAGCAGTTTCAACTCTTCGTCGTCTTGTGCCTGTGGTGGCTGTGGTAGCATTAGCTTTTCTGGCTTCGTGCGCCTCCAATAAGAAATACGGTTGCCCGAATAAACTTGAGGTGTCAAGCATTCTTCGTTAGAAGGTATTTTTAAAACGATATAAGGTTGATGAGCAATCATCAACCTTTTGTTGTGTAGCTACAATTCTATCATCGCCGCAAAACAAGCTTTCGATAAAGAGATGCCTGATTCTTGTCGGAGGTAAATTTCAAAATAAATATTCCATTAGGAAGGCTCTCGCGTAATTCAACTGTATTTTTCCCACCTTGTATGGTCATGTCTGCAACAAGCCTTCCATGCAGATCGGTGATTGTCAGTTTTCCTGTTTCAGATGCGTGTATTGTAAAAACTCCTCGTGAAGGATTGGGGAAAATTGAAAACTGTGCATCGTTCAGATTATCAATTGCAGCAAGAATGAAATTAAATGGCTGAGAAGTTGTTGTGCATCCTACACTATCTGTGATCGTTACCGAGTAGCTTCCAGATTGAGTTGCAGTATAAGTTGAATCAGTTGCGCCTGATATGGGAACAGCATTAAAATGCCATTGATAGAGAAAGGCCGGTGTACTGATTAATAGATTTCCAGATGTGGAAACTGTCGGATTGATTGCGGAGGTACATGCGGGACATAATGTGTAAAGAAGTCCGTTGGTGTCGCTGATTATTGGGTGAGTATAATCGTAGAGAAAAAAAGAAGTAACTACCGGAAGGGGATCATTTTGCATAGCAGGTGTAATGGAAACTGCCAAGAAATTTGCCTGCATTTGGTTGCAAGAATTCCCCGTGCTATCTGTCTTAATTACATAAGCGCCTTTTACAGGAGTCTGAGTAGAAGCGCCTACGAGGAATCCAGAATCTTTTGTTTCAACAACCGAAAAACCGTTATCTCCGCCATTATTAGCAAAGGATTTACTCCAAACCAAATTGCCGGAACTATCTACTTTAATGAGCAAAACATCATATCCAAACTGTCCCTGGTTTTTCACTGAGCCGAGAGCTACATACTCTCCGTTAGAGGACTGCAGAACACTATGACAAACAGCATTGGAATCGTTTGAATAAACAAAAGACCACTGAACGTTTCCGCTACTATCAGCTTTTAAAAGTTGAATGTTATTCTTGTTTCCAATAGTTGCTGTAGCGGCAAGAATAAAACCCTGATCATTAGTTAAAGCGAGGTCACTTGAGCTAACAGAATGGGGATAGCTGTAAGTGCGGGCCCAAACCGGTGTACCGGCCGTGTCAGTTTTTAATAGGTAAAGATTATTACCAGCTAGTTTCTTCCCGAAGAGAAAGAAATTTTGATTGCTTGCCTTCGCCATTACACGACCCCAGAATTGACCGGAGTAACGCTTTTTCCAAGTCATAATACCAGAACTATCCATTTTTAGAAGCATTGCGTCATTTTGAATAGACAAATTGGTCCCTGATACAATAATTTCTTTTGTCTGTGTTATCTGAAGGCTTTGTGCGCGGCAGTAGTAAGGATTTAAGGCATATTGCAACCAGGTAATATTGCCGAATTTATCCATCTTGAAATAGATAGGATGGTCATACTGTATGCCGTCTTTCGGAATATCAACAGTTACAGACGCAAGACCAAATATTTCATCATCCAAGGTGTTCTGTAACATTGTCGGTTTGACATTCGTACATTCATAACCTATGTCAGCTCCCTGCAAACAGAGATTGAAATTCTTTTTCCAAATCTGGCTACCGTTGGAATCTATCCTGGTAACATTTGATTTGAACATTCCCACAAAGGGATCGTATGTAGTGCCGAACACAACTATGCTTTTATCGCTCAGCTCTACTGCATGAGCATCATTTACATGTCCGGGATAAATCTTCTGAAAAGTAGTCTGCTGCGCTTGTGCTACGTTAATGCTTAATAGCAGCAAAAGAAATGCAAAACATTTCATAGTCTAACATTTTTTTTAAAGTTAGACTTTTTGAAGATGAATATCTGTTGGATTTTAGAGTATCGAATACCCGATATGCAGTTGCAATGTCCGGTGTTTCCACGCATCGTCTATTTCCTGGCCTGCGCTATTCATACCGTCGGATTTGTTGATGTTCGATAAACCAATAACATAGCGTGCGCCTAAGTTTAATCTGGCAGGAAGGTTTAGCCATAAACCAATAACCCCATCGAAACTACTTTTGAAAAGTTCGCCCGCATCTTTCACTAACTCATCGCGGTCGTTTACCATTACTACGCCACTAAATTGTGGGCCAATCTGAATGACTGCACGCGAAAACAATTTTATATTTAGCAGCAAAGGGACACTGAGGTAGTTGACCTTAAAACTTCCGTTTTTTATAGAGTCCTTCCCGGTTTGCAGTAAGTCGCTGTAAATTTCATTGAACCTGTCACCGGTTACAAACGTAGCCTGAGAAAAAATACCCTCAAGTTGCACACCCAAACGTTTTCCGTTTACACCAAGAAAAGCGCCGCCAAGAAGATTTGCCTTGTAGCCATTCTCCCAATATTTACCATTAATGTTGGTGAAGTTTGCGCCGAGTTTTATGCCAAGATCTATATCTATTTTTTGAGCACTGGCAACTATGGGTAGCAAGAAAGAAACAAGCAGCGTAACAAATTGTTTCATAAGGATGATTTTTACAAATGTACTTTCAAAGCTATAAAAATAGTGCCTCCTCGCTCTCTTCTGCCACCATCATTTGATGTTTAAAGGGTTGGATGGTGTCTTTTAGAAAAGAGAAATAATCCTCGCCATATTTAAGGAAGTATTCCATAAAATTTTCCACACGTTCCTGCAAGCCATTGTTTGGAAAAAGATTTTTTTTGAGCTTGCTGATCCGGGCAAGTTGATCGTGCATTTTTCGTT
The DNA here is from genome assembly GCA_937870855.1 of uncultured Taibaiella sp. Lineage (GTDB taxonomy): Bacteria > Bacteroidota > Bacteroidia > Chitinophagales > Chitinophagaceae > JAFIGV01. Next base: position 15,587 of record CALMWT010000178.1, on the reverse strand, counting down.
TTTCTGCTCGCAACATTTTCTTTTCAAGCACCTGCATCTGGTTGCGGATTTTTGCCAGTGCAGCTTCTGCCGAAGAACTGAGCGTAGGGTCGAGCGCTGTAGCTTTTTGTTTTAGCTGTTGCAGCGTTTGCTCCACAATATCCATTTCATTTTTCGTTTGCCAATTGCCCGTGCTTTGCGCTACCACCAGTTTGTGTTCCAATGTGGTTTCAGACTTAAACAAATCTGAAATGCTAAAGCCCAGTTGTTCCCGCAGTTTTTTGTTTTTAGAATTTATCCAAACTACAGACTGACGCAAATGAACAGCCGGATAAAAAACATTGTAATGATCGAACAACGATTTGAGTTGCAGCCAATAGGCAATTTCCGCTCCGCCTCCTATAAAAGCAACATTGGGCAGAATGGTTTCCTGAAAAAGGCCTCGAAGAATAACGTTGGGACTGAAGCGTTCGGGGTGCTTATTTAGCTCTGTAGTCATTTCTTCTTCCGTCCAGCTAATGTTTGTATTTACTACACTCCAGTGTTCATTTGTCTTTTCAATTCGTTCCCTAATATTGTTCTTCAGATAAAACAAATTGATGGGGCGTGGGTAAGCCTGTACTTTATAATTTTCAGAAAGTTGGGCGATCTGTTGGGTAACAATTTTATTTGCAGTTTGATGCAGCAGGTCGTCTTTTACAATATTGATAAACGATCTTTTCAACAAACGACTATCGGGGTCAAGCACAATCAAACCATATCTTCCAAACAACTCATTTACCAGATACAAAGTAGCTCTTGCAATAGTGGGTTGCTGCAAATAAGATTGCGTAATAAGGGATTTCAACTGCTCGCAATATGCTCCGGGAGGCCCCAGTTCTTTAAACAATTCATCAAGCAGTGGCTTCAGGCTTTCAGTTTGCATTTTTCCTACCGCACCTGTTTGCCCTGCGGCATCCCACACAAATTTTTTGTTGTTGTAGCGAAATGTTCCCAGTTCCTCCAGGTCATTATCCTCGCTGCCCATGTAGTAAACCGGTACAAAATTGTATTCGGGAAAGCTCGCCTTGAGTTCTTCAGCCAGTTTTATAGCATGGATTATTTTGTAAATAAAGTAGAGATAGCCAGTCAGCAGGTTGGGCTGGTGTGCTGTACAAACCGTAAATGTTTTTTCATCAGCCAGTAAGTCAATATTTTCTTCTGTTGCTTCATGTCTGTTCAATTCCCCGTATTGTTCTATCAATGCGGCAACCAGATTTTTTCTGTCAACAGCATATTTTTTCCGCTCTTCGATAGCCTGCTTTGTACCGCCTGGGCTGGTTGCAAACTTATAGAACGGCTTGAGTGTATTGCTCTGAGACAGATAATCGGTAACAAGCTGAGAAAAAGAATGTGTGTCGCTATATGGCAGATAAGAAAAGCTCAAAGGCATGTTGCAAAGTTGAAAATTGAAAGTTGAAAATTGAAAAGTTTTATCTTGTATGGGACATGGAGAAAAACTATATCAGCATTAAGAACTGGGCGGAAGACGAACGCCCCCGTGAAAAAATGGTGCAGAAAGGTGCGGGAGCGCTTAGCGATGCAGAGTTATTGGCTATTCTCATTTCCAGCGGAACAAGAGAGCGATCGGCAATAGAACTTGCACGCGATATTCTTGTTCTTGCACACAACAATCTCCACGAACTGGGAAGGCTTTCTCCCAAAGAACTACAAAAGGTGAAAGGAATAGGTGAAGCGCGCGCCATTACCATTTCGGCAGCGTTGGAATTGGGACGAAGAAGGCAAATAACAGAAGGTGTTCAGCGACCATTATTGCAAAGCAGCAAGCAAGCGGCAGAGATTGTCATTCCTTTACTACGCGATCTTAATCATGAAGTGTTTTGTGTACTTTATCTCAATCAGGCAAGCCGTCTTTTACGGCATGAGATTGTTTCTTCGGGCGGACTTACCGGCACTGTTGCAGATATTCGCATCATTCTTAAAAATGCTTTGCTTCACAATGCCAATCAACTCATCGTTGCGCACAATCATCCTTCGGGAAACCTGCAACCAAGCAACGCGGATAAAGAACTTACCCGAAAACTAAGAGACGCAGCCACAAGTATGGACATTAAGCTGTTGGATCATTTGATAGTGGCAGGTGTTTCTTATCTGAGTTTTGCCGATGAAGGACTGATGTGAGTAAAGAACTTCGAGGAAAAAATCAGGGAATTCACTTAGCATATTGTAGCAACACCAGATACACCGCAAACATAAACGCTGCAAGAAATAAAAGAAAGTAAACAAACGAAATCACACTGCCTATCAACAACGCAGGAAGCGCTTTTAGACGATACACATTCTTTAGTGCCAGAATAAGATAAATACCACAAGCCGCAAATCCTGCGGTAAGAGCATAATCAGATAATGCCGAGTTATCGGGTATCAGGTCGCACAGGAGCATCACCACAAAAAAGAAACAGTGGAAGTGCATGGAAAAAACAATATGGTGAGAAAGAAGAAAATCTTTTTTGGTGAACAAAAAGACTTTCAACAATAACCCGAAAAAAGGTGCGAGAACGAAAAATATCTTAGGTCCGTAAAGCTCAAGTTTGTCCAGTACATAAGCATTATCGAAACCGGCAACCACATCATCCCATCCTACCGATCCGTTGATCACAATGTCTTGCTTAGAAAAACCGGTATCCCACCCCATGGAAATATAAAGATATTCGAGAAAGGCGGTGAGGATAAACGTTGCTATCGTAATAAAAATAAACAAACTGACCGGGGGCACGTACCGCATCCGCTGTTTAGACTTGTAGGCAATAGTAAGTGCACCGGGATGTGTAACAAGCTGGCGAATGGTACTCCAAAATTTACTTTCATAATGGAAATAGTGACCAATAAAATGCCCTATCATTCCGACAAAAGACTCATCGTGCAGATGGGTAGTTTGCCCGCATTGTCCGCAATAATTATTACTGGAAGAATATCGGACACTACAGTTGGGACAAGTAATTGTGTGTGTGGAGGATTGTTCCATAAAAGATGGTATGCAAACTAAATCAGAAAATCCAAATCAGGTTTACACAGCGATGAAAGTTTTAAGAAACACAAAGCACTTAAACAAGTTCTGTCTCCGAAGGCTGGGTGAAAATTCATTGGCACTATCAAATCTTCTACTTTCTTGCACAAATAAAAATTGCAACTTTACGGCATGTCGTTGCCCATGTTTTTTTACACCGGAGATTTTGCACAAGCAGACGAACTGAAACTGGAGGAAGATATTGCGCGGCATGTGGTGCAGGTATTAAGGATGCAGCCCGACGAACAATTGGAACTTTGCAATGGTAAAGGCAAATCTGCCACAGCGATAATTACAAAAGCGGAAAAGAAGAATCTGGTGGTAAGAATAGAACAAATTCAGGTTCATTCGCCACGCACTCCGAATCTTAATTTAGGTGTTGCATTTACTAAAAATTCGAGTCGAAATGAATGGTTGCTTGAAAAGGCTACCGAGCTTGGCGCAGCCAATATCATTCCCATCATGGCAGCGCGTACTGAGCGTGAAAAAATTCGCTACGACCGTTGGTTGAATATCATGAAAGCCGCCCTGATACAATCGCAACAATATCATTTACCCGAATTATTGGAAGCCTCTTCTTTGAAGGAAATTTTACAGCGCTTTAACGGGGTGGAACAAAAATTAATCGGACATTGCAACGATACCCTGAGTCGTTTTCCAATTAAAGAAGTAATGCAAAAACAGAAAGACACACTCGCATTAATTGGACCCGAAGGTGATTTTACTTTAGAGGAAGTGAAACTTTGTGAAGCGCATGGGTTTGCAGGAATGAGTTTAGTGTCTCAACGTTTGAGAACTGAAACGGCAGCAATGGCGGTGTGCGCATATTTCAATTTGATTAACCATTCGGAGGCGTAACAGAAAAAGAAAATGAAGAAGATATTTTTAGTTGCTTCCTTATTATTTACAAGCGTTGCTTATGCGCAGCAAATGAAGCTTGCAGTGCTGGTGTATGGTGGCGGCGGCGACTGGTATGCGAATCCTACTTCCCTAAAAAACCTTGCGACATTTTGCAACCAACAGCTTAGAACAAATCTTTCTTTGCTGCAAGGCGAAGTAGAAGTAGGAAGTCCTGAGTTATTCAATTATCCGTTCATTCACATGACCGGACATGGACGCTGGACGCTCAATGATGCCGAGGCGCAAAACCTGCGCAAGTATCTTGAAAGTGGTGGGTTTTTGCATATTGATGATAACTACGGATTGGATGAATATGTGAGACCGGCTTTGAAGAAAGTTTTTCCGGAATTGACTTTGGCAGAGCTTCCCTTTTCCCATCCTATCTATCACCAAAAATTTAAGTTTCAAAATGGTCTTCCGAAAATTCATGAACATGATAACAAACCACCGAAAGGTTATGGCTTGATTTGGAAAGGGAAACTTGTAGTTTTTTATTCTGCTGAAACTGATCTCGGAGACGGATGGGAAGATCCTGAAGTGCATAAAAATAGCCGCGAGAAACATACACAGGCTTTGCAAATGGGGGCGAATCTGATTCAGTATGTTTTTATGGGCAGTTCTATTTAGCTTTTTCAGGATTCAGAAAACCCTCTATCACCCACCAGCGAAAACGTTCGAGCATGTGAAATTTAGACCATTGGCCTTTCAGCAAAAAGCCAAGTCCATACACAACAGCATAGCCCCACTTCGCAAAATATTCCAGAAACTTTTTGAATAAGGCGGCGTTATTTCCCTTCAATCTTAAACGCTCTCCGCCGCCAATGCCCATGCTGTGTCGCCGCACATAGTCTTTATCAAACTTGTTGCCTTCTACCGCGTGTAAAACTTCCACATCGGGCAGGTAAAAAACCTTTTTGCCGTGCCGAAGTATGCGCATGTAAATATCTTTTTCTTCATTGGCCAGCAGACCAGTTCCGCTTCTGCCAAGCGCAGTATTGAAGTAACCGATTTCATCAAATACTTTTTTACGAAACGCCATGTTGGCCCCGCAAGGATAACGTTGTCCAATGAGTTGCTTTATGTTTTCGCCCTGATCGAATTTGCCTACGAGTCCAAAAAAATATTTAGAATACCAATCAGGAGTTGTAGTGAGAAAATACGGTGTAATCTTCCCTCCGATAGAATATGCTTCAGGATTTTTATCGAAAAAATCAGTGATCATTTTAAGCCAACCGGGTTGTGCTTTACTGTCGTCGTCAAGGTAGGCAACTATTGCTCCTTTAGCCTCCCGCGCACAGCGATTTCGTGCAAAAGCCACTCCCTGGTTTTCTTCTGTTACAAACCGGAAATTATACTCAGGATGATCGCTCTTGTATTTCTCAAGCAATGCAAGCGTATTGTCGGTACTGTTGTTATCAACAACAATTACCTCATACTTTTCCTTGTCAAAATGCTGATTAAAAATGCTCTCAACGGCATCAATAATAAACCTTGCACGGTTGTAAGAGCAAATAACTGCTGACACCTTGAACGGATAACTCATGGTCGTGCAATTTAAACCCTTGGGCTGACAATTTTGGGTTATGGAATGTAAACACAAAGTGCATCTTTATTGAAAAGCGTTTCTTTATGAAATTCATTTTTGCTGTTTTACTGTTTACTTCCTCTTCCTTATGCTATGCACAAACTAAAATCAGTGCTGCGACTTCGGAGATTGTCAAACAAATATCTCGGCATGGACAATTCGAATCGGAGTTTGTAGGCTTTGCAGCGCAACCTTCCAACCAGTTTCGGCTAATGCGCCAGCTTGCTTTGGTAGCCCACGCAGAAGAATTATTCCTGCTTACTAAAAGTGAAAGCCCGATTGTCCGCATTTATTCATTTATCGCATTGGTTCAGAAGAATCAAACGCTGGCTCGAAAAGCATATTTGCATCTTAGGCAAGACACCACAAAGGTTTTCACACAATATGGTTGCATTGGCGGGAAGGAATCTGTAGCGTATATCATCAGTCCGTACTTCAGAGGAAGAGAATAATTAGCTTTGCTTCATGCGCATTTTAATGGTTTGCCTGGGAAATATTTGCCGTTCGCCCATTGCAGAAGGAATACTAAAACACAAAGCAAAACACAGCGGATTGAATTGGATAGTGGAATCAGCCGGTACAGAATCTTACCACATTGGCAAACCACCACATCGTTTTTCTCAAAAAGTTTGCAGCGCACATGGTGTTGATATTTCAGACCAAAGGGCAAGAAAATTTACCCCACAGGATTTTGAAGTTTACGATAAAATTTATGCACTCGCCGAAGATGTGTATGAAGAGATAAAACGTATTGGCGGAAGAAAAGCTGATATGGATAAAGTTGACTTTTTGCTAAATGAACTGCACGACAATTGCAATGCCTCAGTGCCAGACCCGTGGTACGGAAATGAAGATGGTTACTTGCCTGTTTATGAAATGATTGAAAAGGCTTGTGATGCTATCGTTCATAAATATGGCGCTGCCAATCAGTAAGTGAATGTGTTGCTCCACTTTCAATTTCTATTTTTGACTTTTTATTTTTGACTTTCCCAATATGAAACCTTCCATTCCACAAGGCACACGCGATTTTTCTCCGGCAGAAGTACGCAGACGGCAATATATTTTCAATACACTGAAAAAGATTTTTGAAACCTACAGTTTTCAACCATTGGAAACACCTTCGATGGAAAACCTTACAACTCTTACCGGAAAGTATGGTGAAGAGGGAGACCGGTTAATTTTTAAGATACTAAACAATGGCTTAGATCATCCTGATAAAAAACAGAAAGCACAGGCTGCTTTTGAAAAAATATTAGAAGGAAAAAATACACCCGAACTTACAGAACGAGCACTTCGTTATGATCTTACAATTCCGTTTGCGAGATATGTTGTGATGCACCAAAACGAATTGGCCTTCCCATTTCGGCGCTACCAGATGCAACCTGTGTGGCGTGCAGACCGTCCACAGCGCGGACGATACAGAGAGTTTTGGCAATGCGATTGTGATGTCGTGGGATCTGTTTCGCTGATCAATGAAGCAGAGTTGCTTTGCATTTATCAAAGTGCTTTTCACGAATTGAAAGTTCCGGGCATCACTATAAAGATTAACAGCCGCAAACTCCTTGCAGGACTTGCAGCAGTTGCAGGTATGCCTGATAAAATGATGGACATTACCATTGCGCTCGACAAGCTCGATAAAATTGGCTGGGAGGGTGTAAGTAATGAATTATCACAACGTGGTGTTGCTACGGACGGAATAAATCTGATTCATAAACTCATTAGTATTTCGGGCAAAAATGAAAGCAAACTAACGGCGCTTGAGCAATTGATGAAGGGGAGTGAAATAGCATTAACCGGTATTAATGAGGTTAGGCAAACGCTTTCTTACTATGCTTCACTAAAATCGGACGAATGGAATGGTGAGGTGGAAGTTGATATAAGCCTGGCGCGTGGACTTAACTACTACACAGGAATAATAGTAGAGGTTACAACAAATGCAGTGAAAATGGGCAGCATTGGAGGTGGTGGTCGCTACGATGATCTTACTGGTTTGTTTGGTTTGAAAGGATTGAGTGGAGTAGGAATTTCGTTTGGCATTGACCGCATTTATGATGTAATGGAAGAGCTGAATTTGTTTCCCGAACAACTTGCTACCGGCTCGAAAGTGATGCTCGTAAATTTCGGAAAGGCTAATGAAACTTATACGTTGAAAATGTTGCAACATTTGCGGAATAATGAAATAGCGGCGGAAATATACCCTGATGCTGTAAAGTTTGACAAGCAAATGAAGTACGCCAATAAGCGAAACATTCCCTACGTTATTTTGTGCGGTGACGAGGAAAGAGAAAAAGAACTTCTCAGCCTGAAAAATTTCACAACAGGAGAACAAAATATGATAAGGTTGGATGAGGCAATCTCCATCTTAAAAGCATAAAACTATGTGCGCAAAAACTACACAAGGATGTACCTGGCCTGGCGATGATGAATTGATGAATCAGTATCATGACGAAGAGTGGGGAACACCGCTACATGACGACCAAAAGATTTTTGAGTTCATGGTGCTTGATGCTTTTCAGGCGGGACTAAGCTGGAAAACGGTGTTGCACAAAAGAAAGAATTTTGAAAAAGCTTTTGCAGGGTTTAAGCCATCTGTAATTGTCCTGTTTGACGAAAAAAAAGTAGAAACATTAATGCAGGATGCGGGTATTATCCGCAATCGGTTGAAGATATTAGCAACCATCACAAATGCGCAACGCTTCCTTGAGGTTCAAAAAGAGTTTGGAACGTTTGACAAATACATCTGGCAATTTGTGCAACACAAACCAATTACCAACAAATGGAAAGAAAGCAAAGAGATTCCTGCAAAAAGTACGGAGTCGGATGCAATGAGTAAAGAGCTCCAGAAAAGAGGTTTTAAGTTTGTCGGTTCCACAATTTGCTACGCATTTATGCAGGCAGCGGGAATGGTAAACGACCATCTTATAGCTTGCCCACGACACGTAGCAGTGCAGCAAAAAGTGCAGGTAAGAAAATAGACAGACGCAGAAAATTTGTCGCCTGTCTATGTTAAGTAAGTTCGCTTAATCCTTCTGTTCCTCGGCATTTACCATATCGGTAGCTTTCTTATGAAAGCTCTTAGCAAATTCTTTTAGTTCTTTCGCCAGTTCGCCGTTTCGTGTGGCGCGGGCGTAAGTATCTGCCATTCCAAACAAAGTCTGGTAAAAGAAATCGTTCATTTCATCCACCATCATTTTCTTAGTCCAGAGGTCTATGCGAAGTGCAGATTTTTCTTGCCCATCCCAAAGTCCCAGCAGCATTCCTTTGGCTTGTTGATAATTATCAACGCCGCCATCGGGTGCGCTCCACTCAATAGTTTCCGGCATTTTTTCTTCGTCAAGTTCTATTTGAATATTTATGTTCGACTTCATCGTTTGAGTTGTTATTGATTGTTGTTCGCTGTCAATTTATTTAACTGATTTACACAAGCAAGTATGTCTTTTGGAAGGTTTGCTTCTGCTATTATTTCTTTGCCGTCTTCTTTAAAAAATTGCAACCTGTATGCGTGCAAAGCAAGCCTGTTCAAAAGCGGCCGTTCTGTTTCGTGCTTCGCCGACAAACGATATTTTCTTTTGATAGCAGATAAAAAAAATGGTTTTCCATCGCCATAAATTTCATCGCAAACGATAGGATTGCCGAGCGATTGCATGTGAACGCGAATTTGGTGTGTTCGTCCGGTATGAATTTGAAATTGCACCAGTGCATGTAATGGCCACTGATCGGTTACACGGTAATCTGTAATGGAAGGTTTTCCTTTTTTGGTTATGATCATTTTTCCTTTGGCAACAGGGTGTTCGGCAATAGCTGCTTCAATTCGTCCCTGCTCAGGCATTACCTTGCCACTTACAAGTCCGGCGTATAGCTTTACCACTTTATGCTCTTGAAAAAGCTGAGAAAGGTATTTATGCGCCTGTTCTGTTTTTGCAAAACAAATTACTCCGCTCGTATCTCTGTCCAGGCGATGCACTACAAAAATGTGCTGCTTCAGTTTTGTTTCAAGAAGTTTATTCAGTGAAGGCAGATCGGCGTTGAAGCGATCGGGTATCACCAACAGACCTGCGGGCTTGTTGACAATTATAAGGTCGTTGTCCTCGTATAAAGTTTCTATTTGCATTCTTTTCTTTTTCTTCCACACTAAGTTGCAAAATACTGTTGCAGACATGAATCTTCCTGCTGCCTCATTTTTTCTTTGGCGATTGAAGTCTTGTCTTTGAAGCCGCAAAGATGCAACGCTCCGTGAAATATTACCCGGTGTAATTCCTGCTCGTATTGCACTTTAAACTTTTCGGCATTTTCCTTTATCCTGTCTATGCTGATATAAATTTCACTCACCAAATCATCCTCATTTTCACTGAGGTCGAAAGTAATGATGTCTGTAAGTGTATCGTGATTTAAGAACTTCTGGTTGATCTCCACCAAATAATTGTCGTTGCAAAAAATATAAGTGAGGTCAATAGTTTTTAAATCATCCCGATGTTTTTGAATCAGAGATTGAAGGAAGGACGAAAGCCTTCTTTTGTTTTTCAATTTCGAGTTTACCTGCTGTTCAAAATACCTGACAGCCATTATGCTAAATTTCGGCGAAGGTCTTACTTTTTTAGGTATAGCCGCACCCATCGCCTAATTTTGCGGCAATGAATTTGGTGGATGAAAAAACGGTGCGACTTTCCCAATTGCCGACAGGCAGAAAGGGTGTTATCAAATCGCACGAGCAAAGCGATTTTCAGCTTACCTTAATGGAGATGGGCTGTGTGCCGGGCGAGCCTGTGTGGGTAGAAATGATTGCGCCACTGGGCGATCCGATGGCTATACAAATTGCGGGTTACTACTTAAGCATTCGTAAAAAAGATGCGGATAATATTCTTGTAACGCTTAGCTGATTTTATTTTCCTCTTCCCTGAAATAATACCACAAAGGTGTAAAGCATGATCTTAATATCGAGTGCAAGCGAGCAGTTTTCGATATAAAGCAGGTCATACTTCATCCGGTCAATCATCTCTTTCACATTTTCTGCGTAGCCAAATTGCACCATACCCCAAGAGGTAAGTCCGGGTTTTACTTTGTGTAGATAGCGGTAATGTGGATGGGTTTCGCTAATGATGTCAATAAAATATTTCCGTTCGGGACGCGGGCCTACCAACGACATGTTGCCAATAAGAATGTTGTAAAACTGAGGCAATTCATCAATTCTCCATTTCCGCATCACCTTTCCCCAGGGCGTAATCCGCGGATCATCATCTTTCGACAACGCAGGGCCTTTTTGTTCGGCGTTCACATACATTGAGCGAAATTTGAAAATATAAAACACCCTTCCGAAACGACCGATACGACGTTGCTTGTAAATAATAGGACCGTTGGAAGACAGTTTCACTTTCAGCGCCACAAAAAGATATAGCGGTAATAAGATTAGAATTGCGAGAAAAGAAACAACAATATCAATAGTGCGCTTACATACCCGCTGCCAGTCGGGCATAAGATCTGGTGGAATTTGAATCAGCACAGCATCGTACACATTGCTTGTTTTCACCGAACCCGAAATAATGTCGTAAAGATCAGGCAGCACCTTAACGTAAACCGGACGATAGCACAACCGTGTAAGAATATCTTCCAGCAAATGATGCTCACTGGAATCTACCGCCACAATCACTTCTTCAATCTGATATTTGTCAATGATTCTTTCAAGTTCCTTGAGATTGCCAAGTTGCGGAAGGTATTTGCTCATTCCGTTCGACGATTCAAGATTGGAATAAATGAACCCTTTGAAAATGTTCCCTAATCCTTTTTCGGAAAGCTGTTTATAAAGGTCTATTGCTTTGTCGTTTCCTCCGATTATCAGCGTATTGAACCCAACCTTTCCCTTCTGAATTCTTCGTTTTACATTGTTTAAAATCAAGAGGCGAAAAAAGACGGTACAAAGCGTATGAATCAAAAGATACCGCCCCGTCATTTTTATGAAATAGCTGTAATTATTCGCATCATTCGCAAATGCAAACAAGGCTATAAGTACGCTACCAATAATGCAGGAAATAAGTGTGCGATTGATTTCATTGAGACGGGATTTTCTATAGAGATCGAAATAAGTGCCCGATAAGAGATAAAGAAATAACCAACCTGCAGGAATAAGCAATAAGGAAACAATCCAATCCTTTATGCTCATAAGGTTCCATGCTTGCAAAAAGCCTGAATTTCCTAACAATTGCTGGCGATAAGGAAAAAACAACAACCATGAAATTGCAGCCGACAAATAGTCGAGCAAGACAAGGAATTGAATAGATCTTTTTTTAACAGGCTGTAGCTGCATTTTACTTGCGCGAAACTACTTTAAAGTTGTCGAAAGCGACATAGTCGGTACCAGCGTTATTCTTTGCTACCCTTATCACTACCCGGTAAGATTTGTTAGGATAAGCAGTAAGAAAATCTTCCAACCCCACATACACTTTATTCCATGTGGTACGCGGATTGAATCCATACAAATAACTAATTACATCAGAAGATCCATCCGTTGTTTGCAAGCCCACTACAAAAGGTACTGTGCATTTATAATCCATTTCCAGAAACACTTCAGCCTTATTTGCACCCATTGTTGGTGATTGAAAACTAACAGACATAATGTTGGTTGCAAAGGAAGAATCTTTTAGAAAAATAACTCCGCCATACGCACCTTCAAAAACATATTGTGGGTCGGTAGTTCTTTTCAAACTATCTCCTTCAAGCGAGGTAAATGAATTGCCAGATTCAAAATCTTCGTGAGTAAATCGCAAAATACTGTCGCCCCAATATTGTGTCTTAGGCGCTACAGTAACCCGCTGGCCGGGATTGGGTTGTAAGGTGCTGGTGTCTGCTTTGTAAAAAGGATAGCCAATTATATTGCTGCTCATGCCACTTAATTGCACACCGGGAATCAACATTAGCGAAGCTGCTTTGTCGGCAATAATGGGAATATCTGCTGGAAGGGTGAATGTGCCCAGTGGAGCATAATCGAGATAGGCAAACACATTGGTAATCTTGTGGGAAGTAGTGCCGGTATTGGCCGTATTTAAAAACTGAAATGAATCTATGTGCACATACGTTGGAACTTTTTCCGAAGGGTTGATAATGTTGCAACTTTCAACCGCAATAATGGATAAAACAGACAGAAAAAAAACCGGAAATTTCATCATTGAAAACTAAATCAAAAACTGTTAAACATTATGCAATTCACTGTGCAAACTCATCTTCTTCATTACCTGATGCGCCACATCCATAGCCTGATAACCGTCATGCACACTCACCGTGGTAGGTCGGTCATTTCGTATGGCATTCACAAAGTCTGAAAGTTCCATTCTTATAGCATTCGTGTTAGCTATTTCAGGCATTTGCACCGAGATTATCTTGCGCTCTCCGTTGCCTATATCTATTGGAAAATCAAGCATGCCTTTTTGCTCCCCTTCTCTCAATTTTATTACTTCGGTTTTCTTCTCCAGAAAATCAATACCAATGTAGGCATCGCGCTGAAACACCCGCATCTTCCTCATCTTTTTCAGCGAAATTCTGCTGGCGGTAAGGTTGGCAACACAGCCGTTATCAAATTCTATTCTTGCGTTGGCAATGTCCGCCATTTCACTGATAACACTAACACCGCTTGCAGAAATGCGACGAACCGGCGACTTTACAAGATGCAGCACAATATCAATATCATGTATCATCAGGTCAAGTATTACGGCTACATCCGTACCTCTTGGATTAAACTGCGCCAGGCGGTGCGCTTCAATAAACATCGGGTGTAATTCTTGTCCTTTCAACGCCAAAAAAGCAGGATTGTAGCGCTCCACATGTCCTACCTGGCATTTCACATTGGCTTCGTTCACCAATTTCACAAGCTCCTGCGCTTCTTCCAGTGTATGCGCCAATGGCTTTTCCACGAAAACATGTTTGCCATTCAGCAAAAAAATCTTGGCAAGCTCAAAGTGAGTAGTAGTGGGAGAAACAATATCCACCGCATCTATGGAGTGTAGCAACTGTTCCTGATCGGTGTAGCGAGGAACCTGATATTGAGCAATTGCGCTTGCTGCATTATCGTCGTTAGGATCGAAAAAACCCACCAACTCTACGCCGGCAATTTCTTTCCACTGCTGTATATGTATTTTGCCGAGATGCCCGGCTCCAAATATTCCCACCTTTAGCATGGCGTAAAATCGGCTTATTAAAATTGAAAAATGAGGAAGCTGAAAAGTGGTGCAAGATAGCAAGAAAAAACCTGCTACAGGGTGTTGCAGGTTTGGTAAACGCTTTCAAAAATAATCGGGGCTATCGCAATACCATGTGCTTTTCTGCAATCATTCTTCTAAGGTTTATTAATCCGTAGCGCATTCTTCCCAAAGCGGTATTAATGCTTACGGAGGTAATGTCTGCTATTTCTTTAAAGCTAAGATCGCCGTAGATGCGCAACACTATTACTTCTCGTTGCTCTTCGGGAAGCTCTTCTATCAGTTGGCGAACACTGCGATGCACCTGCCTGCGTTCCAATCCGCTTTCTGCACTTTCGGTGGCAAACTGCATGAGCTGCATTATTTCTCTGCCATCTTCCATTACCACGGGTATGTCTTGCCTTATCTTTCTGAAATGATCCATGCAGAGATTGTGTGCAACGCGAACCGCCCAGGGAAGAAATTTTCCCTGCTCACTATACCGTCCATCATTTAATGTGCGGATGATTTTCAAAAATGTTTCCTGAAAAATATCTTCTGCCAGGTACTGATCTTTTACCAACATAAAAATACTGGTGTATATCTTATCCTTATGTCTGTAAATAAGTGTTTCAAGACAAGAGGAATGCCCCAGGAGGTATGCCTGTATCAATTCAGAATCACTAAGCGGATGTGTGGGTTGCATCATGTTCTACCTTTAATTTATAACGTAAAGCTTACGCCATGCACTAAGTTTGGTTAGGTAGAAGTAGTCCTATAGATGTGAAAATTTTAATTCTTCGTAAACGGTTCTTAGTTCTGTTTAGTATGAGGAGCCTGCAAAAAAGTTAAAATATTTTCTTCAACCAAAATTTTTTCCTTTCTCGTTCGTTTCCGGTTTCGCCACAGGAACTTAATAGACGTAAGTTATACTTTCCTCGTTGGCTATCTGCCTGTATTTTTCTCGAAATGATATTTGCATGACATTCACCTAATGAAGAAGCCTCCGTCTGTTAAAAAACGAAAGCTCTTCATTCATCACACAAAAAATATTTATTCTACCCAGTCGGCTATAAACAGGTTGGTATCGTGTGTGCCACCATTATTTCTGTTGGAGCTAAAAATTATTTTCTTTCCATTGGGTGAAAACATAGGAAATGCATCGAACCCACCATCGGTAGATATTTTCTTCAAGCCGCTGCCATCCATATTTATGATGTACATATTGAACGGAAACCCTCTTTCATACTCATGATTGCTGGCGAAGATGATGCGCTTGCCATCGGGCATAAAGTTGGGTGCCCAGTTTGCCTTGCCCAGGTTAGTAATTTGTTTTACATCGCTACCATCGGCGTTAGCTACAAACACTTCCATATTGGTAGGCATCACCAGCCCCTGCTTCAATAATTCTTTATACTCCTTAGCTTCTTCCTCTGTGGTAAAGCGGCTGGCACGCCACACTATCTTCTTCCCATCGGGCGAAAACCATGCGCCGCCATCGTAGCCAAGATCAGTGGTTATTTGCTTTACATTCTGTCCATCAATGTCCATTACATAAAGGTCAAGATCGCCATTGCGCATAGAGGTAAAAACTATCTTATCGCCCTTCGGAGACACGGTAGCTTCGGCATCGTAGCCCGGCTCGGTGGTAAGCTGCTTCGTTACTTGTCCGCTAAGGTCTGAGATGAAAATATCGTAGCTGTCATAAATAGGCCACACGTATTTTTTCAACGCTTTTTTATCGGGCACGGGCGGACAATCTTCGCCGCCAAGATGCGTGCTGGCATAAACTACATGCTTCATATCGGGCATCAGGTAGGCGCAGGTGGTACGCCCCTTGCCGGTGCTCACCATCTTATAATTAAACTTTTCGCCGGTCTTTTTGGGCAACTTT